>JASHXQ010000098.1 GCA_030043455.1 Nitrososphaerales archaeon
CTGCGCCGAACCAGATTCTAACTCTTCCATCCGCGGTGCCATTCTTTTCTTTGAAAGCGTTCTCATTATCTGAGAGAGACTCCTGTCCTGGAAAGAGATCCGCAGCTTCGCTCGAAATGACAGCCCTGATTCCCAGTTTTTTCGCCGCATCTGCGCACGCCGTAATATGCCGGTACATGTCGTTTACTGTCGTGATCCCCGCTCTGAGGCACTCCAGATAAGCGAGGCTTGCCTCATTGTAGACGTCCCCGGGCGTCATCCTCTGCAGCATCGGGTAGTAGAATTCCGTGAACGCCTTCTCCATATCCGTCGCTAGCAAATTGTCGATGCCGCCACGATGAAGAGCGATGGAATGATAATGCGAATCTACGAGCCCCGGGAGGACAGCCTTGCCTCTCGCATCAATTTTCACATCGAATTTACTGCTACCCTCAGGCGTGTCGTTGCCAACTTCGACGATCCTGTCATCTCGAATTATCAGATACCCGGGATTCAGGACTCGGTCACTTTTGTCCGCGCTGAATATGATCCCGTTTTCGATCAGTGTTATCTCCGTCATCTTTGTCTGCCGAATGTCTGATTGTCTAATAAACGAAATGCGATCATCGGAAGCTGTTTGCGAGTGGATCAATCAAAATGTTAAAACAAGAAATCATCCGAGGAAAAGTTCGACTAAATTAATGGAAGGGGAGCACAGGCACGAAATCCGGGTGGAGTGCGAGCACTGCAAGGAGCCATTCACGATTGAGCTGGTTGCCCCGATTGCAGTTCGCTGCTCTCACTGCGACGGGGTTTTCGACGCAAGACTGCAGCTGGAAAAGAAAAGTAAAACCTGAAGCAAATTACTTTTTGTGGACGTAAAACGCCTCGTATTCACGCTTCGTGTTGTTGTAAAGACCGATAACGGATGACTTGAAAGCTTCTTCGGCAGTTTTCTGTAGCTCCTTCGTAGTTGCGTACTTTGCCAAGATGTATGCGCCGAACCTTTCATGATAAATGTCAATGTACGTGTGAACGTCCTGAAAGGTGAGGTACTTGTTAGGAATCCCGTAATGCTTTCTCAGTCCCTCGCTGATTTTCCTGTATGTTTTGGGAATCCAGCGCTCCATCAACATCTGCGCTGCGGCAATCTCGACGAAGTGTCCGCTCGAATTTCGTCTCTTGACAGCCTCGTACCATTCTAGCATGGGCTTTGTAAAGTTCACAGGATCCGTTAGTGGGTATATGTCCCTGATTCGATCCATCCCATACGCCCCCACCATATAGTCTGCAAACATCTCATTGTGACCAGTTTCTTCGAAGATGTGTCTGCCTATCAAATCCCTCACCTCTTTCGCGCCCATCAAGTGTGCACGGGTATGAGCGAGACCCTCGAACATGAAAATCTCAGAAGTACCCGCCATCAACTGCTTGTGGTATATCGCGAGTTCCTTCAAGCTTATCTCGCCGCTGTAGATCAGAGGACAAAACTCCGGGTAAAATGGATCGGAAAGATGATCGCGCAGGAAGCCGTTGTGCCAATCAATTAATCCTAGCACAAAATCCGCCGCGGGTTGGTCCTTCCATCCCTGCCAGCCCAACGAAAATAGACCCCTGACGGGAGTGTAGGCTCCTGCAAAGTTCAACTCTCTATCGTCAGTGGGAAGCAAATTGTACTCCCGCGCGACTTTTTTCTCGTAATCCTCGTCTACGATCATGTCGAACTTCGCAGAGACCAAAGGAGTTGCAGGGACAGGTGGATTGATTCGTTAATTAAGCCTAGCTTAGATTGTGTCAGAAGTTTTTCGTTAGATCCATCATTAGCGCTAAAACAAAAATTATTATCTTGTTTCAAAGGGTCGCTACCTTTGATGAATTGTAAAGCCGCGGTTCTCCGCCAATTCAACAAACCCCTCGATATTGAAGAAGTGGAACTGTTGGAACCGGATTTCGAAGAGGTGGTTGTAAAGATCGCTGCGTCCGGAGTATGTCGTACCGATCTCTCAATTGCCTCGGGACATTTCGGTGGACTGCCTCTACCTCTAGTTCCCGGTCACGAGGCGGCAGGAACCGTTCATAAAGTGGGGAGCGGTGTCTCGAATCTAAAGCCGGGAGATCACGTTCTCGCTGTCTGGATTTATTCTTGCAACAATTGCGAGTACTGTCTCTCAGGACGCCCTAACCTTTGCAAGCATGGAAACACCTCTCTGCTTAATGCTACTCTTCCAAGCGGAAAAGTCAAGATTAAAGACAAAACCGGCAATCCCGTCCACCATGGATCTGGGACTGCGCTTCACTCAGATTACGCGATTCTCGATCAAAGAAACTTGGTAGCGATACCCGATGACATTCCTCTCGATATAGCTTCGGTCGTTGGTTGCGCGGTTATGACGGGCGTCGGCGCTGCGATAAACACGGCTCAGGTAAAACCGGGAAGCACTGCAGCAGTAGTGGGGGCGGGGGGTGTAGGGGTGAACGTAATCCAGGGAGCGAGGATCGCGGGAGCGGAAAAAATTATCGTTTTGGACAAATACGAAAGCAAGCTGGAATCAGCTTTCAAATTTGGCGCAACCCACTCCATCAAAACGGACGATAATCCCCGGAACAAACTACTCGCGATAACTCCGGATGGGGTGGATTATTCCTTCGAAGCTACTGGAAACTATCGCAACATGGAACTCGCCTATAGTTTGATCAAACCGGGGGGAACTACGGTTGTAGTCGGAGCAGAAAGTCCCACGGCCTCTATTTCCATACCAGCTTTGGATCTCGTGGGATCCCAGAAAACGATCAAAGGCAGCTGGTACGGTTCGACGAATCCTAGATTTGATGCCATTAGATACATCAACCTGTTTGCCTCCGGTAAGCTCTTACTCAATGAATTGATCTCGGCGAGATACGAGCCTAGTCAGATAAACCAAGTCTTTTCCGACATGGAGTCGGGAAAAATAATCCGGGGGATTCTAGTTCACTAGTCTGCCCTAGTTATCCTCGTGGAGTTCCAAAAGTACTCCGTGGGTCGCTTGTTCTTTCGGATGAATCCAAATGGTTCGCTCTGAAAGAAAATCCACCGGAGTTTCAGGAAATATTTTGATCCCTTTCCGGCTAAGAAGCCGGATCGTCTTGTCGAGATCGGGAACTTTGAAACTCAGTGAGAACAGTCCCTCTCCACGAGATTTGATGAACCTGTCAATCGGACTATTCTTTCCGGTCGATTCCATTAGCGAGAGGAATACGTTGTGGTCTTTTCCAGATTCGAGTGGCATGCGATTGAACCTTGCCTGGATCGGTTCCTTTAGTACTTCGAACTTGTCACCGGAAGTCAGTCCGAGATCTGAGAATAGCTTCGTGTAATCCTTCACGGCTTCATCGACGCTCTTAACGGCCACGTTGATTTCGAACAACTTTAGATCCATTGTCTACCGTCTATAGCCTCAAAGCTGTTTCGAAGTTATTTAAACCGGAACGAAAATCGGGAGATGTCCCCCTTGTTGGGCGAAGTACAATGACAAGACTTCTCGTTCTCGGCAGAATTCAGAAACCCATACCAGCTGACTCGACTGTAAAGCTTGAAGATCTTTCCAACAAATTGAAGATTTTTGGAGATGTTTACTCGCTGCCGGGGTTTGAGGGATTTGCCGCCATTCTAGATGTGGATGATCTCGGACGGTTGGAAGCTATCTTCATGGAAAGCGAATTTGCAAAAATTGGGAGGATCGAAATATTTCCGCTCGCAAAAATCTGACATTTAGGGGCTCTCTTGGATCTTCTTTCTGGGAGCTCTTAGATCAGCCCTCTTTATCTTGCCTGTGATCGTCTTTGGAATCTCCGCGATGATTTCCACTTCTTTCGGGACCTTGTAAGGAGCGATCCTCTTCAGCAGAAAAGCTTCCATATCTTCAAAGAAAGCTTCTCCGCTCGCGTTGTAGCTGGGCTTTAAGCAAACGAAGGCTTTGATCCTGTTACCGATCCTTTCGTCAGCGATCGGGACAACGCATGATTCAACTACTGCCGGATGTTCCATGATTGCTTTTTCGATTTCCTGCGGGGAGATGAGGTACCCTCTGCTCTTGAACATGTCATCGCTTCTCCCAGCATACCACAGATACCCCTCCGCATCCACGTAGGCCATATCCTTCGTGTAGTACCAGCCGTTCTTTCTGGAGTTTTGAGTCGCGTCTGGCATACCCAGATATTCTTTGAAAAGTCCAGGATCCGATTCGGCAATAACGAGATGGCCTATCGTACCTCGTTCAACTTTCCGACCGTTATCATCTACTATGTCAATGGTATGGCCATGGAGCGGAATTCCGCACGAGCCTGGCTTTATTCCCACCGCGCCGGAATAACCAGTGTAGATCCCAATTTCTGTCTGGGCCATTGTCTCGAGGAGATCGATCTTGAATCTCCTCTTCCATTCTTCGAACTCTTTGGGGAAGAGGGGATCTCCGCCCGTGACGCACATACGTAATGAGCTCAAGTCATACTTTTTTTCCGCGCCTTCCACCTTCAACAGGTTGCGAAACATCGTCGTTACTGAGATAAATACAGTCACACGGTACTTCTCTAACGCTTCAAAGATGGATTCCGGGGAGGCTCCCGAGCGGGTTGGCAAAAGTACGGCACTCGCACCAAGGTATAATGGAGTTACGAAACCCCAGGCAAATCCATGGAGAAAGCTGATCTCTTGTGGGCAGTAGACTATATCGGCGGGAGACAGATGCATCATCTCCGAACCCACTACGCGGGCAGAGCCTAGAAGCCATCTATGGGCGTGAACCACCCCCTTCTGGACTCCCGTTGAACCAGAGGTATACATCACAAAGGCGGGGTCTTCACTTGCAGTGGGATTTTGGGAGAGATCGTGAACGGGTGCTCTCTTAGATAGCTTGGAAAAGGAATTCTTAGCCTCCTTATCTCCTATCAAGATCAAATTCTCCGGACGGCCGATCTCCTCTTTTGCCCTAACAAGAGGAAGGGAAATCTCAGCCGGGGTGATTCCAACTTTCGCGCGGGAATTCTCTAACACGTATTCTAGCTCGTTTTTCGCATACAGACGGCTTGTCATACAGGGAACTGCTCCCAGCCCCATGCAAGCTAATACGGAGACCGCAATCTCAGGGGTATTCATCGCGCGGACGAGAATGGCATCCCCTTTTTTGATTTGGTACCACTCTTTCAGGTAAAAGGCGAAATTCTCAACTTGATCCGTAAGGGCCTGCCAACTAAGAGTGGTGGTCCCGCTGTAAAGCGCTGTACCGGTTGCGCTTGAATTTTTCAGAATTTCCTGTGTGATGTTAAGGCGTTCTGGGATCTTCGTCATGGAAGAAAATCTATTTGCTTTTCTTCTTCAATCCGAGCAATTTCGCGACATTCTCTCCGAGTATCAAAGCTCGGTCGTCTTCGGTCATCCGTACGTTGTTAACCTGGTCGAGATTCCACTTGAAATGATCCACCAAGAATTTCGGAGGCCCCTTGTGTGGATCCTGCGTTGCGTAGCTTCTAGTTCTATTTCTGGGGTCTATGAAGTACTCCACCGAAGCTCCCCAATCACTCCCGTACATTATCTTCTCGGGTCCGATATGAGGATCGAGACACGCTCTCTCGATGAGCTCCGTCCAAGCCTGCGAGGTTTCCAGGTAAACGTTCTCGTGCATCGCGCATACCATCTGTGCCGCTTCTGCCCACTGCTCGTACCATCCAATCTGCACTCCCATGTGTCCCACGATTATGGGAACGTCGGGATATTCGAGAGCCAGATCGTCGATGTAAATCGGGTTGCCCGAAAGACGCAATGGAATTTGAAATAGCAGCGGGCCGGTGTGGAAACAAATCACTTTCTTGTGCTTTGCCACGATGTCCATGACCTTGCGCAGGTTGTCTAGCGCTTCCCGGTCGAAAGCTGGGTTCTCAGGATTGAGTTGGAGCAGTGCTTCGCCAATTCCCTTGAAGTAAGGAGTCGCAAGCCACCGATCCAGCTCTTCGATTATGAGCTCGATGTTGAATTTCGCCTGTTTTGCGTACACCTTTCTCGAGTGTTCAGCTGAAGTGCAAAACGCAACGAATCTCTCCGGATTTTTCTTCACTATCTCTGCGATCATGTCGTTTCTCATATTCCACGCCGGATGGGATTGGATGACAGCCATGTCTATCTTGTACCTGTCCATGTCAGCTAGCAGTCTCTCCGAGTTATCAAACGGGTCTAGCTGCCAGAGCATCCGCCCCAGCTTTGCATAGGTCGGTTTTTCGTTTCTTTCTTTGAAAGCGGCTGCAAATCTCAGGGCGTGGACATGGGCATCTACGGTAAAGCGAACCATGTGTGGCTACGCCTGCACTTCTTGGAGCATCTCGGATCTCGTGAGCCCGATCTCGGTCAGGGTTCTGCGCTCGCCGGCGAAAGTTCCGAGAGGGTAGACGGAATACTCCCCCCATCTCCCAAGAGGATTCTTGTAGAGAATA
>JASHXQ010000099.1 GCA_030043455.1 Nitrososphaerales archaeon
ATCAAGATCTATTGCTGGCGGACGGACAGGCTGGAAGGGAACTCACCAAAGCTGCCGGGTTTCCGCTGCGCCTCGTGGCTCCCGGAGAATTCGGGTTCAAGAGTCGAAAGTGGATCGATTCAATCCGATTTTGCTCTGCGGAAGAGGTCGATGGATTGGAGAACTCGTTCAAGGATATCGGGAGTTACGAATTTTACTGCGAAAAAGTCGGCCCGTTGAATCCCTGGACCGTGGACAACAATGACCGGAAGCACTTCCTTCGCCAAGTGTTTACAGCGGACACGGAGCAGGCGCGCCAGAAAAAGAAGCGCGAGCATCTGGAAAAAAGTGGAGTCTCTATGTTGCCGGATCCAAACTTGGAGGAGGTCGAGCTGTGCAGGAGGGATGCCCTAAATGAAAAAGGTCTCAGGTTGATTGTGAATGGAAGCGAGCTCCTTCTCGTAAACTCCTCATCCGGAATTCGAGCGGTCGAACCGATCTGCACTCATCTCGGGACGGATCTATCAAAGGGAAAAATCAATTACGATGCCCGAACGATCAAATGCCCCCTGCACGGAGCGGTGTTCGACCTCGCTTCCGGCGGATGTCTGAGTGGAAGCTATGGATCCGAAGGCGATGCCTTTCCCGGATTGCGTACTTATGAAATCAGAGTAACTGAGAGAGCTATCTTTCTCCCAAGAAGGCAGCATTGGGGAGAGGTCTGGTAGCGATAGATCGACTAAGTCGAGGGGCGATCTGGGACGAGCTTTTTTTAATCGAACAGGAGGAACCGAGTTATCCTTGTCAACTTTGCAGGGACAAAGTGCTCTAAGTAGCGCTTGTCTTCCTGGGTCAGTACTTTGAAGCCTCTCAGACAAAGGACCAGAACTAATGTCCCAATGAGGATGTAGGGTATTAGTGTAAAGAGACTATCCGAAACAAATTGCGAAAGGGCGAAGAGTACCACGAACATTATGAAGGAAGTTAGGATAACTTTGGAGTAAAAACCGAGGTCCGCGACGTTTCGGAAGTAACGCTTGGTTAAGTAAAAGGCCATCAAAAACCCGGCCACGTCGACGAGGACTCTGCTGGTTGCAGCGCCCAGCAGACCGAAGCTGGGGACCATCAGTACCGAGAGCACCACGTCGAGAACGACCGTAGCAATGCCGATCACCATCGCTTGTGTGGTCTTTCCTGTAGAAAGTAACAACGAGGTAGGAATTCCCTGTAAAGCAACAAAGATGAAAAACAGAGACATGACCTGCAAGGAGAGGTTGGCGACGAGGTAACTGGAATCTCCGCCGCTGAAAAGATTCATCATCTGCGTGGAGAGAGCAGCGAGAGCAAACGAGACCGGAATCAACGCCAAGATCGAGTATCGAAGAGCGAGCCGCAGCCCGTTGGAAATCTTCTGGAGATTCTCTGCGTGGGTGGAAGTCTCGGGAAAGAACGCAGTATTCAGCGGAGCGAAGAATACTACTCCCAGACCTCCGGAGATCGCAATCGCGGCATTGTAAGCTCCCAGCTGAGCTTCGCTCATCATTCCTCCCACCACCATGGGATCCGCGATTCCCGTCGCAACCGTCACGATTCCTGCAACAGCAAGCGGTGCTGTGTACCGGAGAATTTGTTTGAGCGTCTGTCCGTCGGTCCTCATGGGTTGGATATTTTCTGATCCCTTTTTGATAATCGAAAGCGACCAGAAACAAATCACTCCGCCATAAATTACCCAGGCGAGGACGGGAATAACGACGTCGTGAAAGACGAGCAAACCCAAAACCGTAAGACCTACCATTATCGTTCCGGCAGTCATCAGAATTTTTGCAATCGCATCATATTTCCTCATACCCTGAACCACTCCCTGAAAAGTTCCTGCGATCGTGCTGGAGAAAAGCCAGGCACCGGACACGGCGAAAATCCAGGAGGAACTCGTGGTCCGGGTAAAATTCAGCGATAGCCAGGGAGAAATCAACGCAAGAACCAATGCTGAAATCGCGGCAAAGCCCAGGGATAGAATGAGGATCATTCTTGAAACTGCCCTAGCCTCCCCCTCATTATGAGTGAGAAAAGCCACAAACCGGGTAGCTGCGGTCTGCAGCCCGAAAGATGCGATCGAAGTACCGATCGTCGTCACCAAAACTAGGGCGGAATATAGCCCGTAATCGGTAGGCGACAGCAGTCGAAGGAGCAGGGCGAGGAAAACTGAGCCCAACGCGCTGTTTACAATGTTTTGAACGGTAAGCGATCTGACGCCGGTGACAATGTTCTTCGCCCTTTCCGAAGTGGAGACCGCACTAACACTTTGTTCGGACAAAGAACAGCGAAAAAAGCCCGAAAAGCGGGATATATGTTTCTTTATGGCTACCGAGCTGTCGGAACGTCAGGCCTATGTTAAAGTACGCCCGGCGAAACATGTAGGGCAATTTCGCTTGCCTCCAAGACTCGATGGATCCTTTTCTTCTATAATATTGTGTTTTGGGAATTGGCCAGCCATGGATAGAAGCTTTTAGCGAAGCAAGAAATGAGGAAGTCTTAGTGCCCGGAAGTAAGGTTGTCATCATCGGACTGGACGCGGCTGATTACGAGCTAACTTCAGAGTTGCTCGCAATGGGGGAGCTCCCGAGACTTGCCAAGATCTCACAAAAAGGAAATTTCTCTTGCCTGAAATCAGTGGTGCCGCCCAATACCGCCCCGGGCTGGACTTCCATAACCACGGGGGTAAATCCGGGGAAACACGGAGTGTACTATTTTTACAATTTCTCGACTTCACCCCCCAGAATCGTCAACTCTACCGACTGCTCAGCCTCAAGAATCTGGGATTATGTCCAGGCAGCCGGCGGGAGATCAGTAGTCGTGAACGTCCCCATAACTTATCCGGTTTCCAAAATTTCCGGATCGATTGTCTCGGGTATCCCGCCTTGGTTTGTCGATGAAAAGGGAGTCTGTCCTTCAACCCTTCT
>JASHXQ010000100.1 GCA_030043455.1 Nitrososphaerales archaeon
AACTCGCGGATCAAGACGTAGCCACCAATAGAAAATTGTCGGCTCTCGGGGCAAAGCTCTTCCGTACTGGCGACACGGTGCTCACCCACTGTAATTGAATTTCAGGGTCTTGAAGACCGTCTGAATTCAGCAGATTGCGGGTGCGCTCGCGACCGTCGGCTACGGAACCGCTCTAGGAGTACTCAGATCCGTCGCTAGCCAAGGCAAGACGCTAAGGGTCTATGCGGCGGAAGCCAGGCCAGTTCTGCAGGGCGCAAGGCTTACGGCTTTCGAGCTGACTACGGATGGCTTTGACGTCACGCTCGTTCCGGATACCGCCATTGGCATCGCCATGCAGAGGGAATTGATCGATCGGGTGATTGTCGGCGCCGATCGAATCACCAAGACGGGGCACGTCTTCAACAAGGTTGGTACCTACCAAATTGCGACTCTTGCGAAGAAACACCGCCTCCCCTTTTACGTTGCAGCTCCTCTGTCTACTTTCGATTTTGACACTGACTGGGAAAAAGTGAAGATCGAAGAGAGATCTGGGGACGAGGTCCGAAAAATGGGAGGCACACAGACCGCGCCCGAGAATGTGTCGGTCTTCAACCCAGCATTTGATATGACGCCTCCTGAGTTGATCACCGCGATAATTACCGAAGAGGGAGTACTCACCAAACCTTTTGCACCAAAAATTAATAGATTGAAAAGAAAAGTGGTGGAAAGAAAGGCGAAGAAGTAAAAGGGCCCGTAGCCTAGCATGGAGCGTCCCGCTAGAGATCCTCTACCGCGTGCACGAGATCCGGAAGCTCTCTGGATCTGCACACATCAGGGCATCGTGATACTCAAAGTCGTGCAAGCCTTCGGAGCCGGGGGTCGTGGGTTCGAATCCCACCGGGCCCGCTTTCACCTGGGGTGTTTCAACATCTCAAGAGCTCCAAGGGAACCGTGCCCCCTTTATATAGTCCGAAGAGTGAGGTAGTTCGATGGCTGGTACTTCCACTCTCCCCAAGTCCAAAGCACTGATCAGCATCGAAAACGTCGTAGCTTCTGCGAGCGTTGATCAGAGGATCGACCTAAATGAGATCACAAGGAGCTTCTCGGACATCGAGTACCATCCTGACCAATTTCCTGGCCTCGTCTTTCGATTAAAATTTCCCAAAACTGCGACATTGATCTTCAGCTCGGGAAAAATGGTCTGTACAGGTTCGAAATCATCCGAGCAGGCGGTTAAAGCAGTTAATATGGTCGTGCAGAAACTCAGGCAGGGCAAGATTTCAATTAAGAATGAGCCGAAGGTCGTCGTGCAGAACATCGTCGCATCGGCTTCGCTCGGAGGTAAGGTCCATCTCGAGGACGCTGCGAGACAACTTCCTAAGTCGATGTATGAGCCTGAACAGTTTCCGGGTCTTATTCATCGAATGAAGGAGCCCAAGACTGTCATTCTTCTTTTTGCCTCAGGAAAACTAGTGTGTACTGGTGGAAAGACGGAGGCCGAAGTCTACACTGCCATTAACAACCTCCAGACCACCCTTGAAGAAAAAGGCCTGATAACTTACGCTTGATTCGCCGGTCCAGAATCGACTGGCTTTTTGACGTCATATTCAGATCTCGTCGCCTTGAGCATGACAAGCGGAAGAGTCTTTATGCTCACAGTACCAATGTCGGTCATGGAGTCTACTAAACAAGAAATCTGCTCGAAGCACGGCATAAAGTTCCGCTTAAATGAAAAAAACACGCTTAGCTGCCCGGTCTGCGATCAGATTGAAGTTCAAAATTCTCTCCGGAAACGTAGACGATAATTTTCTTATCAGTAGCTATGTCCGGATTTGCTTTTGAGGAGCTAGGTTGTTGCCCCGATTCATCATGTCGAATCTGTCAGTTGTGCTGAACGGCAAAATAGGATGAGCCCGGGCAAGCCTATCGAAATTTTTCCCGTCACCGGAATCAAAGAAGTGGTTCCTGGTCAGGATGTTGGACAACTCATTGTAGAGGCTTGCAGAAAAACAGGGGTTGTCATCAAAAATCGCGACATCGTTGTGGTTACTCACAAGATTGTGTCAAAAGCTGAGGGCCGCGTCCTGGATCTAAACTTGGTGACTCCGAGTAACTTTGCAAAAAAATCTGGGTCACACATCGGCAAGGATCCAAGGCAGATCGAGGTAATTCTTTCCGAGTCCCGAAGGCTTGTGAAAATGGTCAAGGGTCTCATTATTGCGGAGACTCCCCATGGGTTCGTTTGCGCAAATGCAGGCGTCGATCAGTCCAATGTGGAACTTGGAAAAATAGTCCTTCTGCCGAAAAAACCTGACGAATCCGCAAAGAAGATCCGAGAAAAAATTCGCGATGCCTTCAAAGTCGAAACAGCTGTAATCATTTCGGACACTTTCGGCAGACCATGGAGAGAGGGACAGGTGGATGTCGCGATCGGCCTTTCGGGGATCGAACCTTTCAACGATTACAGAGGGAAGACTGACCAATACGGCTACAATCTAAAGGCTACTGTCATCTGCGTAGCAGACGAGCTTGCTTCGGCTGCCGAGCTATGCATGAACAAACTCGATCAGGTTCCGGTGGCGATTGTCCGTGGTTATCACTATGCACAGGCTGAGGTCTCTGCGAGACAGCTGGCAAGAAAACCGTCTCGCGATCTTTTCCGCTAGTAGGATTCATATCGCTTGGGAAAAAAAATTGGAGTCCTTTGCGGTGGATCCGGATCGTCCAAATTTGTGTCCGCGATTTCAGGTTACGCTGACGAGTATCTAGACCCAAAATTTGTAGGAAATGTTGGAGATAATTTTTGGTATCATGGGCTGTTTGTGTGCCCCGACCTTGACATTCTGATCTACTCCCTCTCCGGCCTCCTTGATTCTTCGAAGGGATGGGGAGTGGTGGGTGATACCTTCCTGGCCAAAGATTCTCTTTCCAAGTCGAGTGGTTCTCTCGAATGGTTCAGTCTAGGTGACAAAGATCTCGCTGTCTGTCTTCGACGGACCGAGCTTATTCAAAAAGGGTGGAAGCTGAGCGCCATAATGGGTGATCTCGGTCACAAATTGAGATCAAAGTATCCTGTGATTCCTGCAACAGATGACCCTGTGCAAACTTTTGTGAGAACTGCCGAAGGAAATCTCCATCTTCAAGAATTCTGGGTGAAACAATCCGGGAAACTTCTCCCAATTGATGTTCAATACGTGGGAGCTGGTTTCGCTGAGCCATCTCGAGAATTGGCGGAGGCCCTCAAAGGTAGTGTGCTGATTTGTCCTGCAAACCCCGTCACCAGCATTCTCCCCACATTGAGTTTGAAAGGAGTTCGCTCAAGTCT
>JASHXQ010000101.1 GCA_030043455.1 Nitrososphaerales archaeon
GTCAGTGTCCACGTTCCGGGAGTGAGATCTACAGTATAGGGACCGCAGACCGAGTTCATGCAGCTAGCCGAAACGGGCGCGTCTCCAGGAGTAGCCACCAGGGTCAGAGTGGAAATGTCCGGATTATTTATTGTGACGGTAAGCTCCTCGAACTGACTTTGAGGCACCGTGCAAAGTGGGGGGCAGTTGAGATTCACGATATCCGGGAAATTGAGTACTCCGCAAACAAGGAGACCCTCATTGCAGACAGGAGAGTATGTTTCCACGAAAGAAATCCCAGTACGAGTGCCGGTACAGCCTGATGGGGGAAGTGAGTTCGGAGGCGCTAGGGGCTCGAGGAACAAATTGTTGGTTTCACCCGTGGTGCCAGCGTTGCTCAAGCACACACCCGCGAGGGGGCCACTTCCACCAAAAAGGGCGGCATTTACGACGATGGAGGTCCCGGCGCTGAATACGGCGTTCGAGCCCCCCATATCTCCTACTACGTTGAATTCAGATTGAGTCCAGTGCGAGTACAGGTCCAGCAGATTATCGGGCGTTCCCATGTTGACTGCGTAAGAAGATCCCCCCGCAATAGAGAGCGAAAGCATATCATTGCCCGTCCCTTCATAGTTGGCGTTGCCCGTAAGAGTCACGGTGTCCAGCTGAGCGGCGGTGAGCCCGGTTGGTGCACCAGATAGGGTGGTCGTCGCGACTTCCATGCTATTCAGATAACAGCTATCCCCTGACTCCATCCAGGACAGGCCGCCGAATGTCGGACACCCTCCATTCGGAAAGATTGGGGTATTGCCAGAGCATCCCTCATAGCCAGGCGGAGCAGAAGCATCACAATAGCCCAACAGCCACCACTCAATAAATATCCCTCCGTGACCCGCGATACCCTCGTTATCGTTGCTGTACACGAACTGCTGCCAGCAGCCCTGAGTCCAGTATCCCGTCTTTGCCGAAAAAGTCGCCGTCACCGTGTATCCATCAGTGTATGGAGTGTTGCACGTGAAAACTTGGCTGTTCAGCTGAAGGGAATAACAATTGGGGGAACCGTCTCCTCCATAACATGGGCCACATCCAGTGCACAGTCCTTGTCCGCCGACCTCAGTGATGGTGGACGGGGTGACAGAAGGAAACGATCCTGCAGTACTGCCGATCAACGTACCGCTGACCGCAGGCGTTGCCGCATAGTCCTTATCATTGCCGACCGTACTGCCCGAGGGACCACTCGCCGGAATGTATGGTACCTGTGGCGGAGCACCGCAAGTGGTAGCTTGCCACGGAGCGCCCGGAGTTGGCTCGACCCAGCATCCTGCTTGGGCGGGAACTGAAGGGGGTACGGCTGCCGCGCTCGTTCGAAGTGCTCCGATCGTCCCGACGGGACCAGCAAACAAAATCAAAACGAGCGCAAGAATGAAGAAGTACTTCTGGAGTGCCACAGGCAGCGGGTAAATTGCTGCGTTATTTATTCGCTATGAAGTTGAGCTTCACGGATCTGAATTTGAAATTCACATTCCTTCGGTATTATTTCACTATAGAGTTATCATAAATTTCGCCGGGTTTGGAGATCCAATCTATCCATTACAACCTGAAATCTTGGAACTCCGCGAAGTTCGTCGAAAACCAAATCGTAGGGGACGTTGATCAGGTACCCGGATTGATAATTGCATGCTTTCTCCAGTAGCTCCGGTGTTAATTGCCTACTCCTAGGCTCAAGTAGGCGCCGGCGAGTACGGTGGGTGGGATCCGGCTCCGGACCGTTTCATAATGATTTTTAGCGAGTGATCCGCTGGCTTGGAGATGTACTGCTTCCGATGAACAGTTTGAAGCAGTAACCATTGTGTGCAGCAATGAAAAAGAAAATTGTCCTAATTTTTAGCCTTTCAATAATTGTACTGTTTGGAACGGGCGTCTTCAGTACAGGCGCACAAGCTGGAGGGTTTTTTCTGAATGATCTCATCGACGGTTATTTGAATTCCCTGACCCCTGTCACGCCCATTCAACACATCATCATTATCATGAATGAAAATCACGCCTTCGATAATTTCTTCGGAACCTATCCCGGAGTACCTAGTGCCTACGGTTTGGATCTTTCTACATGTCTACCTCTAAAGGAGGGACAAACTTCGTCGACTCCGTGCCTAAAACCGTTCAATGCCGATGAAATGCCCAGCGTTCAGGAAACTGACCAGTGCCATACCAACGTTTGCTCGGTGCTGGATGTCAACGGTGGCAAGATGAATGGCTTTGTGTACGGCGAAGACACCAACAATACCATGGCGTACTATGACGGAAGCGGAATTCCCCAACTGTGGGATTTGGCCTCGTACTTCGATCTGGACTACAACTTTTACTCCAGCGCGCTGTCCTACAGCGAAGCTAATCATCTCTTTGCTGTCTCCGCGAATACTCAGTCGGCACCGTTTTACGACGGAAATAATGCTCCTGACACTCCGCTCTTTCTGAATTTTACCTACCCGGAAATTGGTTCCGAGCTAACCGCGAGAGGAATTACTTGGGGGTACTTTCAGTACAATTGGAACGACGCTGCGGATTGTACGGGTAACTATGACTCCCAAACTCACCTGTTTACGGGGCCCGGAGATTCCTATTGGGAAGGTGAAGCCCAATTTAGAAAGGTACAGAACACCATGGTGGAATGCAGTAGTCTCGGCAACATCAAGGATTTTGAAAGCGCCCTCGCGTCCAACACTCTTCCTGCGGTCAGCTGGGTCGAACCGGAACCCTCGGAATCCTGTCATCCGGGGCAAGGTACGCTGGAAGCCTGCCAGCTGTACACTACCAGCCTGATCGATGACATCGAGCAGAGCCCCGAGTGGGCTCACAGTGTAACCTTTCTTACGTTCGATGAATACGGCGGATATTACGACAACGTCTCTCCTACAACAATCGATGAATGGGGAGACGGATTCCGGGTGCCGCTCATCGCCATCAGCCCGTATACCATACAAGGTTTGATCGGAGGATGCACCACTACCAAGAAAACTGATTGCGCCCCCTCCTTTCACTATGTGGACAACGCCACCGGGGCTCGCGGGACTACTACTCGCGAAGACTTTAGTGCATTCCTCTCGACCATCGAATATAACTGGAATCTCAAGAACCTCAGTGATACCGATGGAGAAGAACCAAATCTCTTCTATATGCTAAACTTTCATCAAACCCCATTGCAACCACTATTTTTCAGCAGTGATTACTCGCAGGCGGTGTACCCGCTGAGCGCATGTTACAGTAGCGACGGGTGTCGGCTGGGGACTCCCTTTGCCCCTACAAATCTGGCGCCTAATTCTCCCTGGGTAATTCTTACGAGATCCACCGGCTCGAGTACGAGGGTCTACACCGTATACAACGCTACCATGCCATCATGGGCGGAACCCAACTCGGAGTCAGCAAATTATTCCGGTGGAGATCCGGATGACTAGGTCCGCCTAATTGTCACGGATGTCCACCTTGCGGACACTTCAGGCTCTGAAATATCGAAACCCGCTTTCACCCCCAGAAAAAATGGTCCAAAAATTCGCTTTTCTTATCTTGCAATGAAAAAGGCGTAAATCACTAGGCTCCCGCGTATCCTACGTTATGAAATTCCTCGTGAAACTGGGAATCGTCTTCGCGGTTGTAGTTGCTTTGTTTCTAGTATATTCCCACTTCGGCGTAATCTACGTCATCGGGGGAGTCATTTCTGTAGCTGCCCTAGTATTTTCTTCTGTTCCAAAGGCCGAGAATGATCGAGAACGAAAAGAACCTCTTTTCCCTTCTAGTCACAGGGGAACAGATGTCAGTGCCGCTTGGCTCGGGGCAAAGATGGATGAAGAGGAAGAAATGAGAGGGAAAGCCGAAAAGAAGCCTCGATAAAACAGAATTATGAAAGGAACACGATCAGTTGCGCGATCTTCAGATAACCATTGTACGATCTCTTCAGTTTTGGTGGAAGCCCGTTTGTAGCTCAGATCATCCCATTTCAGATTGAGACTAAGGATAAATCGATTTTTTTGACTTTGTTCGATTAAGGGCCTGCGTTCTTCCAAGTTGTACTGAAACTCGTTCCATCCTTTGAAAGAGAGGATGTGGAGACAACAGTGGTGGAGGAACTACTTAGCGCGACCATGTTGTACGAAGTGTCGGCGGAAGAAGCAGTTGCGATAGTCTTTGTTGAAGAGGCGATCGTAGCACCATTTGTTCCACTAACTCCGGTACTGTCTTTGCCAAAGGAGACTGTTCCAAAGTTTGCGATGAGCTGGGTGACGCATGTGGGGTTGCAATCGTACCAGGTTTCGGTTCCCCAGAACAAGTCGCCGGCACCAGTTCCAAATAACCCACTACCACAGGCTGCATTTGTGGAAGTGCCTGAAGGAGGAGTAGAACAGCTCTGGGCAAAGGTCTTGCCCTTCGTGACATCATCGATGGTGACTTTGATATTACTCGAGGTGATCGTTATGGTAACCGATATGTGGTCGCCTGGAGCTGGTGACCAAGAGTTCACATAGTACGCCCGCCCGCAGGTGGAGGCGATGCACCAGTTGGAAAATTGGAAGAAAGCCTCGTAGATCGTTGTTGTAGTACCGCTGGGGTTGGCGCACTGCCCTTCGGTGCCTGCCATCACGTAATCACTTCCGGTGCTCGTCGAGATTTCTGTAAAGAAACCAGCTTGAGCGTTGGTGGTCCCTAAAGCACAGGTTTCCGTTGGCTGGACCCATGAAGCCTTCAGTGATGTCACTTGCGAGATCTTGGTAATTGAAGCACCGAAACCCGCGAAGGTAGTACTCTTGCTATGAGTGACTGTATTGGGAACCAAAGTTCCACCGCCGGAGACTGAAAGGGAAGTCGATGCGACAACACTGCCAGGTGACAGGATTAGAAAGGCAGCGAGCAATGTAGTCAGCGACAATAGAACGAACCTTCTTGGGTGAAAATCAACGCTTGCCATCAGAAATTCCATGCGGCCTGGAAGATTCTTATTTAAAAGTCAACCTCAGTTCGTTGCAGTCAGAAATATACTAATTCATCAAACTAATTGTCCGCGGAAGCTAGATCAGGGTACAAATGTATTTTCCGTTATGAGATTCCCTGGTCAGACTAGGATTCGTGCTTGCGCCCGTAGTTGTTCTGTTTCTAGTATACTTTCTTTTCCTAATTAGACTGAGGAAATTGAGAGGCCAGACCAACAGCGGATCGACACGCTACGGATACATTTATTGCCCTAGCTCCGTCCTCAAAACGAGTTTGCTGACCAGAAGTGTCAACGGTGCGATAGCTCAAATCGTCGCGATTGTAATCATTGTGATCATCATAGCCGCCGGCGGGGTCGGTGCTTATCTTTTTTTGGGAAACAAGGGCAGTAGCACAACCTCTGCACTTTCATCGAGCACGTTGACAACTACTTCGTCACCTTCATCTTCCACCTCCGCCATAGTCACTTCGTCAAGCGTCAGTTCCTCGTCCTCTTCTTCGTCGTCTTCGTCGGTAGCTTCGACAAACACCAGTTCGTCAAGTTCGACTTCGGTTGTCGTTACTTCGTCAAGCGTATCATCCTCTTCCACTACATCCTCTTCTTCATCTTCTTCCTCTCTCGTTACGACAAACACGACCTCGTCGAGTTCTACTAGCTCTGTTTCAAATTCATCTGCCTTACCCGGATTAAGTGATGTGACGTTTGCAATGGGCGTTAATTCTTCTTATTATCCCATTAACGAGACCTCATCTTTTACGCCGCTAGATCCGGATGTTTACTATTGGTTGAATTTCACTTACATCAACGCTTCGTTCGATGTGACTTACACTTTCTATTATCCGAATGGTACAGAAGCCTCCAGTCTTAGCCAGGGCTCAAACACCCTGGACGCAGGTAACCTTTGGCAGACGATCTATCTTTACTTCCCTCTCGCTGGCGAACCATTCGCAAACGTCACGGGGCAGTGGTTTGTGAATACCTACGTCAATGGTACCGAAGTTCTAAGGCTTCCATTCTATGTTGGCAGTTATTCGTCCCCATTGGTCATTTCGGAAAGTGCGGTGTCGCCCGAACAGAATTCTACAGGTTATCCAATCAATAGCACGATCTATTACACCACGAACAGCGCGGAAGTCTATTCCTT
>JASHXQ010000102.1 GCA_030043455.1 Nitrososphaerales archaeon
GCTGCGCCATGATCTCCTGCGGAAGCCCCGCGCTGACCGACACGATTGAACTTTTTGGGATCGCACCACGAAGGATCTTTACAGCGCTCGGAATTCCCATGGGTGTTTGAGTCCGGAGAGCCTCGATCTCTGCCATCCATTGATCCTTGAGCTGTTTCATGCGTTGATAGTGAGCGGAATTATGATAATCCTCTTTCTTACCGAGTTGAGACAGTGCGGTGTAAAGAGCCGCAAGTCCCGCCTTTGCGTCGCTGTTGATTCCCACCGCGGTGGGATAGTTCTTTCCAATTTCTCGAGGATCCAGATCCATATGAATGAGCTTGGTTGGCGGAATGTTGAACGTCACATTGGGAGCATACGAGCTTGTTGTTTCATCACTGAAGGTAGTCCCAATAGCTAGGATTACGTCAGCTTCGAGCGATAGTTTGTTTGCGACAAGGCTCCCCACGTTCCCGGGCGAGAACACGTACAGATCATGGTCTTCCGGAAAGCCACCCTTAGCGTCACCTCTGAAAGTAGATGCTACGGGCGCGCCTAGGAACACGGCAACCTTCACCAGCTCCTCTTGAGCGTCCGCCATTACTACACCTCCCCCGACCAAAATCAAAGGCCGCTCAGCTGCGATCAGGAGTTTCGCAGCATTCTGCACATTTTCGGGATCAGGATACAATCGTCCCAAGACAGCCGGTGGATCGGGGATTGGTGCCCTAATTTTCTCCACCTGAAGCTCCATCGGAAGATCTATGAGTACAGGACCCGGTCTTCCACCGATGGCCTCCCGGTGAGCGTTTGGAAGTACTCTGGGCAACTGCTTCATGTTGGAGACCAGAAACGTCCTCTTTGAGAGATGGCGCATGGCGTTGATGTAATCGATGGCATTCTGCCGATCCAGTTCCTGGAATATCCCCATTCCAAAAAGATAAGTCTGAATTTCCCCCGTTATCGCAATGAAGGTGGACGAATCCACGTAAGCCGTCGCGAGAGCCGTCGAAAGATTCGTGGCTCCAGGTCCTACTGAAGTCGTGACGACCGCAGGCACCTTGCGATTTGCCCTAAAATATCCGTCGGCCATGTGGCCCCCCCACTGCTCGTGTTTAATCGGTACAAACTGGATGGCTGGAGAGTAATCGATCAGCTCATCTATAATGGGGGCATTTCCATGCCCGGGGATCCCAAAAACGTGCTTTATTCCGGCCTTCCTGAAATATTCTGCGATGAACTTGACTCCTGTGTACTCGGTCGACATCAATTACCCTCTCGAAAAAATCCTAGGTCGAGATAGTCTAAATCCGAATTAAGCCTTTGTACGGCTTGGATATTTTTTTGAGTCCGAGGCATTTTAACTCGCGGACAAGATCGAGTCTTTCACTGTGGATGGGAGTGGGATCTTAATTCCGGCATGTTCAAACTGCTTTGCCAGTCTGTAAGGATTCAGCTCTGAAGGATACGTATACTCCTTCGAGGAGATCTCCATTAATTTCGAATCATAATTCATCATCTTCGAGTATGGACCCGTGTATCTTTCAGGATTTTTCCGATAAGCATCTAGGGATTCATTGAAGCTTCCAGAAATCTGCTTGAGAACATCGGGGTCGAGATGGTTGCCAGCGGCAAGTGCACAGCACAAATGATCTCCGTCGGACTCTGCATACGTTGCCAGTCTCTCGAACTTGGATTTTCTAAGGAGAATCGAAGCGTACGGCTCCCACAGACAAGCTGCATCCACTCCACCTGACTCCAAATCCTGGACCATCCGCCTTGGACTCTGATAGTAACTCACGAAGGAAGTGCCGGGAACGTCACCTTCCTTGATCGAGGACCGGAGCATTAGCTCCATCGTGGAAAGCTTAGTTGTCCCCACTTCAAGTTCCCGCTTGGAGGTTCGACGAGATCTCGCCAGAATAGCAGCGCCGCCAGCGCCTGCCGGAGCAATCATTCTGATCGGAGAGCCGGTCGAATAGAAGACAAAATGGGTCAGCACTGGGGCGATGCCCAAGTCCAGTCTCATACGAGAAAGGTCCCTCGAAAGATCTAATCCATTATCGTAGAATACAAAACGAAGGGTGACCCCAATTCTATTGCGTAGAATTTTTTCGAGCGGCAGGATGAAGGGATACTCCGAGGCCCGGATCATCCCCAGTCTTAGGACCTTGCCGGATCTTTTTGCGGCATTTCTGGTATTATGCTGAAAACCTCCTTCGTATGCGATTCTTGAATTTCTCCCCAGAGGAGTGCGGGAGATAAGGCCTCTCAGCTCTAGAGAAGACAAGACCTCCGAGACGCGACTTTTTGAAAAACCACTCTGCCTCACCAAATCAGATTGAAAGATTTCTCCAGCTTGCGACATTTCTAGAATTTCGAGGATGGCTTGTTCTACTTTTCCCGCTTGAAAGCCCCGGCTGCCCAATCCCCGTCGACCGAAATCCAGATCCATGTGAGTTACAATAAATATGTAACATTTCCGAACATATGTTCGGGATTCAATTCTATTGGCGGGAGACTCCGGAAATGAAGGGCGACCTCAGGCTCGATCGAGGTTTGTCCGACAAGCCACGGGCCTCGTCAGGAACGTCTCGTTGCTGGATTCCATTGCGATCAACATTAGCTACATGTCGATCGGAGCTGCTCTCGGGTTAGTTGGCTATACTACGATACTATTGCCGACGATTGATGGAGTGAATTTGGTCTACGGGTCTATAATCGCTGCTATCCTCGCTTTACCTCAGATGGTGGTGTATACGATTATGCAGAGGCACGTTTCGAGGACGGGTGGAGATTACGTGTGGATGTCCCGCTCACTCGGGGGATTTGCAGGAAGTACTCTAACTTTCATGGGGATGACATTGGAGACGATGCCCTACCTCGCTCTGATAGCACTCTCGGTGGTGTTTGCAATTGGCTCGGTGGGTGTGAATCTCGGTAACTCTGGTTGGGTCAATCTTTCCATCGGCGGGGCTGAGCCTGTGGAGCAGTTCCTTATTGCGTCGGCTATCTTTGCGCTTCTCGTCCTGCTGAATATAGTTCGACCTAGGTTGGGTTTCAAAGTCATATCCGTTTGCTGGGCGATAGGTATTCTGGCGATTGTGCTTTCGATTGCTGCCTTGCTTATCGCAGGGAGGGACGGTGTGGTACACTACATCAATTCACTGGATATCACGAATACCACGTATGCCTCTATCGCCGCCTCGTACACGGGATCAACTTTCAACTTCGGCAACACCCTCCTCATCATGCCGTTCTTCGCTCTGTTCAGCTATCCTTGGTTCAATGCGGCGCCTTCAGTGGGTTCGGAACTGAAGGGCGGCAGAGCGGTCCGGTGGAGCACCCCCCTGTCACTTCTTGTGGCTTTCATCCTCCTGACAGCTCCCTTTGCAGTAATGTATTACGTGGGAGGTTTTGCGTTCACCAGCGGGGCCCTATACAATGCCAATCTGGTCAATAACTATGCCTTCAACTTCTGGACGCTGGCGATGGGTGTCTCCGGAAATTATTTTGTAGAACTGGTAATCGGGTTGGGCTGGATCCTTTTCACTGTCGCGGTTCTTGCTTTCGGGATCATTACGATCTCACGTTACCTGCTCGCCCAAGCTTTTGATCGGTTCCTCCCGGAGCGACTCGCTTACGTCAGTCCCAAGTACGGGTCGCCTGTAGTGGCCCACCTGATCGATCTCGTGATCACTGTGGCGCTAATCGGACTTGCCTCCTTTCTCTACGGAAGTCTTTCCTCTCTCTACGGAGTTCTCGTCGCCGCCATGATCTACTTTGCCTTTGTAGGGCTAGCTGCGATCATCTACAGCTGGAAGCAAATTCGCAAAGAAAGCTCAGAAAAGATGGTACTCCCCATCGCCGGCTTTTTGCAAATCCTCGTCTTCTCATATCTGACCTATGAATTCATTGCGTATGGGAGTGTTTGGGGAGGAAATCCTCTCGCTTACGGATACGTCACAGTTTCGTTCGTCGCCGGGGTCGTGATCTATTTCATCTCCAAAGCTCGCCAGGCGTCAAAAGGTATCGACATCTCGTTCGCCTTTCGAGAGATTCCCCCAGAATAGAATAGTTTGGGCTTCGCCTAGGGCTTTGCCCTAATTGCATCGAATCTGGAAAAGATCTTCTTTACAGCAGCTTCGGAAAAACCGTGTTGCTGGAGACCCGCTTCTATGAGTCGTCTGTAGTCTTTAGGCGGTTCGTGTTCCTTTTCTGAGATTTTCCAAAGGAACACCTTCGCATGGGAGATCTCGTTTCCATCTTCCAGTTCCACGCTTACGTCTGTCGCCGGAAGGCCTTCAAATTTCTCTAGTTCACTCAGCTGAGTCTGATCTATCCGGTAGACTACCCCCGAAACGGTATCTTCAAAGTTAGTAGATGGTTGCAGGTTGGCTGTGTAACCGTTTCTTTTTTTCGAATATACGTTGAAGATCAACCTATAGCTCCTCACGAGCGCGCGTCTCGATAGCTGCCACTGCCCGATCCTCGATTTCAATTGGTCGACATTCAGGTTGGATCCGTAAGCAAAATACCAGACCTTGCTCAGACCGCTTGACAAGCTCTTCCGCTCATATCGAAATTTCGCTATCAAGTAGATCCTACGTAAAATCGCTCCACTACGGCCAACTCCGCTGAATTTTGAATCATCTTCCAAAAAATGGGCTCCTGTTTGCCCAAGCCTACAATTCTGGAGGCGTACCAGAGGGAAATCCCAGGGAGTTAATGCAGAGGAGCTGAATCTGCGTGAAGAGTCCGGACTTCATAGATATCTTACAGGAATTGTTATTCCCATATCTCAGCTTCAGAAAGATCTTATCCCATAACTCTGCGTTTCGTAGAGATTTCTCCCCGCCCTAACTCATATGACTTCCATACAGGTACAGATTTCAATTACCTAAAAGAAAATTCTTTCCTTAGATTCTCGAAACTCAAATAGTTTTCAACCATTTCCCTAAGCCACAAAGCTAGGAGTGAATGACTTAGGATTGTCCACGAGCCGACCTAATGAAAGGAAATCGACCACGCGCATTAGTCGGGCCGCAATCTCCCGGGCCCTAGTAATATCTTTCATTCTACTTCTCATGATTATTGTCCCGTTCATTGTTTCAAGTCCTCAGTTCTCGTACGCGAAGAATGCACCTGGCCCGCTTCCGGTGAACGAATCTTCGCAAACTTCGGGAAATTCGAATAACTTTCCTAGCTCTGCTACCACGGTGTCGAGCAATGGTGCGGTCTACCCCTACGTTGTACAGCAGGTAGCCTTTGCCTCAAACCCCGGGCAGGTCTTCCAAATCATAGGTGGGCAGATCGGAGAAAAAATTGTCAGCGGCAACAACAAGAACTATCTGTACCTCTTTGTGAATCCCGGGAAGACGTACGCCCTGAATACAACTTCGGAAATTGACAAGGTGCAGGTCTCGGGTTATGACACCGATAATATCTACTGGAATATTCAATCACCGCCCGGCTCTGAAAGTGGTACGATGAATTACGGAACGATCGGACAGGATCTGGATACAGGCGCCACGAGCAACACTTTGAGCGAGTGGCAGTGGACTGATCTCAACTATGTCTTCGGCGGTGGAGTCTCTCACATTAGCTACAATGGGTCTTACGACGGGGGCGGGCCAACAGCCTGCAATACTTACTCGGGTGGTCAGGAGAGACATTCGGTATATGTCCTGATTGTAAATTCTGCGACCGATCAAATCTATACCATTACAGGTGGTATGCTCATCCAGCAGAAATTGAATGGGGTGTATTCAACGACCTTTGTGACTTTAATCAGCAGTCCCCGCGGAAGACTTTCCACCGGCGGTGATGCAATGGATTGTCCAGAAATTTTGAATCCATCGTCCACACCGTCCATGAGATGGTATGTTAGGACTCCCCCAACGACGGGAGTGACCACTCCAGGCAATTTTGGAATTACCGGAAGCCTTGGTGTGGAGTTGACGACAGCGCAGACTACGAGCGCCCTAGTACTTTTCCAGTTTGTGGATAGATCCTTCCAGACCGGTTATATTCCCAACAAAGGCTGCACCTCGTGCATCTCTATGATGGAATCGACCAATCCCGTAACCGGGAACGAAGCTGAGTGGCCAGGGAACGGTACCAGTTACAGTGCACAGTTCAACATCTCCCCACTGGCACAAAACGAAGGAAGTTACTCCAACGTACAAACACTGACCTTCACAGATTCTAATGGAAACCCGGTGAAAGGAGCCTCGGTGACCTATTACGAGAATTGTGGGTGCGCCGGAGGTTACTTCCACGGGCTAACTAACACCAACGGACAGACGAGTTTCACCGACACCTATCCGGGACCGGGAACGTACACGGAATGGGCTTCGGTGACCTATTGTGGTCAGACCTATCTTTCACAAAAGATAACCGTCGTAGTACCGTAGAAATCGCCGTTTTTCTGAAGGGGAAACCAACGCATTGGTTTTCCTATATCTGATTCAGATACTACTGGGCTTCTCGGCTTCAATTGTGGCCTTTAGCTCCGTCGTAACCGAGTGCTTTCCGGAAATCTTGAGTCCATCATCATACCCACGCTTTTTCGCGACATCGTTGGGGAGGCTCGTAGCGGGTTCGAGAGCTATATTCCAAGCTCCACCGTAGTACGGGTAATCGGGCTGGTTGTAGTCCTGCCAAAACCACAGCCAGGGAAAGATTTGTGGATCCCAATCTAACCTGAAGGTCAGGCCTAGACCGGGATTCTTTAGAGCATACCAGCCTTCCTTCATCCTCACAAAACAAGTCTCCTCGACGACGAGATCTCGCGGTGGTATCCGGCTCAGATCGATGGTTCCATCCTTTCGAGATCTCACTGAGGGCCATGGATATTTCCCCTCGGCGATTCGACCGTGGGGATTTATTCCTTCGAAATTCTCGACCTCGCTTCCCGGGGGAAGACTGATCGCATCGTCGGGACTCAGAAAGGGTTCTCCGAAAGATGGGTGCTGCAACCAGAAAAATTCGAGAGCCTGTGGACTCGAGTTGGAGAGCGTTTCGCTAAGCTGCAGCATCGCGGAATCACTTTCGATCCTGACGGTCTTTTCGATTGCAAAAGGATATCTCACGCCCTCGACTCTGAGCACCGCCGAGGCTGCACTACCCTCGGCCTCGAGGACTTCTCCACTCCAGCGCATGACTGGTGATTCTCCATGAGTCCCGTATTTGGCTCCTCGGTGCTCCTGGGGCCCGTTACCTATGACGGGAAGGGCATCCTGCCAGCCTCCGCCGTACAGATCGTTGAAGCTTGATTCCGGGGTGGAGATCGAAGGGACGTACTCCGCCGGATTGATGTGGCCCTGTGGCGCGTGCCAGAGGAGATCGAGATCGAGAGGCTTGTACTTCAACTCGATCATGTCCCCACCCTTGTCCAGAAGGAACACTATCCGGAGCAAGGGGTTTTCCAAAACGAGAGTTCTCATTCCCTTGTAGTGCCAGTCGAGAGTGGCACGAGCTTTTCCTGTCAACTCAGAGGATCGCTTTCAGCCGAGCTTGATGTAACTTGTGGTCTCGCATCACTCCAAAAATTTCTATCTGAAGAATGTGCTTGCTCAAAAACTGATAAGAAGACGACTCCGGAACTCGAAGGCTCATGTCAGACTTTGGTTCTCAACTCTTGGGTTTGTCCGGGAAAGCAGCTATCGTGACCGGAGGTGCTCGGGGTATCGGTCGTGCAGAGGCGAAACTCTTCTCCAAACTCGGGGTGAACGTGGTGGCGGTGGATCTGCATTTTG
>JASHXQ010000103.1 GCA_030043455.1 Nitrososphaerales archaeon
GTGTAGAACTCTATAGCGGGAGTTTTCACGAAGATAATAATCAAGGCGAAGGAGCCCGCAAGGAAGACCAGCATGCTGGTAAGAGTGTTCAAAAACTAGGCTCGACCGACGAGAGATCGAACTCGTTTTTTATGCCTTTTGAGCATCGAGTATTTTTTCACTATTCTAGTTTGACATACCGCCTGTTGAGATATAGGAGAGGTTTCTTGTCTTCTGCGGAAACCTCGACAGCCTCCCCAATGAAAACTGTGTGGTCGCCTCCGGAAATAATTTCCACAATCTTGCAATCGATGTAACCAATCGTACCTTGAATGACAGGGCTGCCTCCCTTGCCGATGTTATAATCCAGGTTTTGAAAGCGGCCACCCTCACCGGCAAGTGAGAATTTCTCACCGATGGTCTGCTGATCCTCAGCCAAAATATTCACGCAGAATTTCATGGATTTCCGGAAGAGTCCGGTGGCTGAGCTTTCGTTCCTGATACAGATCAAAACCAAGGGAGGTTCGAGAGACACAGAGGTGAAAGCGGTCACGGTGAGACCGAAGAGTTCGCCTGTCTCAATTGCCCCGGTTACTACAGTTACCGCACTGGCGAAGTACCTCATGACGGATCTGAGATCGACAACCTGGGGAGGCTTGGATACGGGACCGGAGAGTACTTTGCTGTTCGAAGTATTGATGGGAGTTTCTTTCGAAGACATTGAGAGTTTCTGAATCTCGGGATATTCCAGTGGGACCTAGATGACGTCATAAATCACGATCAAGATAAAGGCGATCACAAAAACTGCAATTACCACGCCGACCCATAGCTTATCCGATAGCTTGAGATTGAAGGACCCGTCGCTAGTGTCAGCTTTCTCTTGATCTCGTCCAGAGGCCAAATAGAAATGGTCTTCCTCTTGGTGAGAAATTCAGCTTCTCTTAGCTCCTTTTTATTCTTCCGCATGAGAGCTGGCTGCGCCAATCGGTTTGCAGAAAAAGGAAAAGGACAAATTGATCTCGCCCCCGCAGCGAGAGCGAGGTCTGAGAGGTACAGGATATTCCGTGGCCGGCTATCCTTTCGCCTTCTTCGGAGTGCCCACATTGATCCACTCGAAAAAGGTCGAGCTTGCTGGAGACAAATGGCGGGAATCCAATGTGGATTGTGGTGGTTTGCTAAAGCTCGTAAAGCTCTGGGTGAACGATGTGCCTAACGGATACGAGGTAGTCCTGGGTCTCCAGTGTCAGGATTGCAAGTACACCGATTCGATCAGAATACCATACATCGGCCACAAACAGTTGTTCAACAGTACTTCCAACAGGACATGGTCTCTCAAAGAAGGGATCAAGCGATGAAAGGCATCATTTGATGATGCTGATCATGTTAGCCTCGATCCCCGCCGAGACAAAGAGTGTTGCAACGACAAACAGAATCGAACCGAGCAACCACTTCCACTCTGTCTTGCGGAAGTCACGATGTCTGAAGGATACCAGCAATGAAAGGCTCTCTTCCACCGCGAGAGAGTAACAGGCGAACTCAAGCCAATAGATCGGAGTGAACAGAAGGAAGACGAAGAGCTCCAACCCGGAAAGTCCGGAGCCTGAGTTGGTCTGGGCGAGGGCAGAGATTGCAAGGCCCGTGTCGTAAGAACTGTACACTCCAAAAGCTGGACC
Organism: Nitrososphaerales archaeon; assembly: GCA_030043455.1. The sequence goes on from JASHXQ010000103.1 coordinate 1,653, forward strand.
GAAGGCCGGAACAAATTCCAGCAATGCAATTTGGACGTTGTTCTGAAAGATCGCAGTTGTGGTGGCATGAATCCCTTCGACACCCTGCGATAAGGATTGAGCGTCCGAAGTATTGAGAGGAACAGTCGAAGCGAATGCCAGAATCCCGCTCAGGACGATCAGCGTAAAAATGAAAATTAGGGCGCGGGTCCTGTTCTTCAAAAATCAAAACCCACTTGCGGACTATTGCTCGTTTCGACTCTTATCTTTAGTGTTCCCGGAATTCTTCTGTGGTTTGGAATCCTGTTTTGCGGAACTTGATCGTCTGCCGATTGCCCCCATATAGTACAGCCCCCCGATGAAAGCCGCGAGGGCTATGATGAGGAAAGCCACCTGCCCCGTCTTGTAGGCGAGAGCGATTGAGACCAGCCCCAGAATGGAGAGGACCAGCTGCGGAGTTTTCAAGTGCCAGGACTTGATTTGGAATTACGGGAATAAAAGAACCGCTGACTCAAAAAAAGAAAGGGAAGGGAAAGAGAGTAGAGGAAGGAGAGTCAGTCGCTCTACTCTCTGAATGCGAATCGCGAGCTGGTCATCGTTTGTATCTGGGAGCAAGAACTCCGAGCATTTTCAGGCGTAAAGTTTCCCCTTCCGCGCCCGACTCTCGTATGGCTTGCAGGGCAACTGCCGAAGTATTGTCCCCCAGAACTTCGCTGAACCATTTTTCAAAGTCAGAGTTCTTGAGGTGATACTGGAGGTTTTCCACCGGGATCCGTTCCACTGCCTGTACGAATTCGAGTCCCGATCTGGCAAAGTAGCCGGTGTTCCTGAAATTGAAGCCCAGATAATAGTCTACTATCTTCGCTGGGGAGGCCACTTCAGTTGCTTGTTCACCCTTTAACTCCGAGAGTTGAGATTGCACCTCGCGAATTTCGGGCTTGGGTTCTTCAACTACCACGGAAGCTGTGGGAGCTTCTTGCGCCACTTCTAAGACCTGAACCGTTTGCACAGATTCAGCCGTCACAGTAGCCGAGTTCTCAACAGTTAGGGGAGATTCCGTTGGGATAGCTACTTCGGGAGTGCCCGAGGATGAATCCGCGACCATAAGTGCCTCGACTGGAGAGTTCTGCATAACCGGCGCCGTCTCGGCGGTCAGCGTCGGAATTGGCTCGGAAGCGAGCTGCGAGATTTCTTGAATTTCTGCAACTTCGGTCACTGCAGTTGAGGGCACTTCAGATTGGATAATTTCCGGTTCTTTGGCTGGTCCCTCGGCCAATATCTCCACAACAGGTTCTACAGGCAGCGAAGTGATTGGGGCTTCTGGTGTAACTTCAACCATCGGGGTTTCGGCAGGGGCTTCTGTATTCTGGGGAACTTCCGGCGCAGAAGCTGCAACTGCCGAAGAGGTCTCTGTGGGAGCTGGTGTTGAATCGCTATGAGAAAGGATTTCTCCTGGTGACATTTGGTCGATTTCCACAGGAACCGGGGCCTCCAATGTACTCTCGGGGGCGGACTCGGCAGAAATCTGTTCAATCTGGGGAGCCGATGTCTCAGGAGTTTCAACAACTGGAGTCGATGTTTCACTCGAGGCAGTTCCCACCGGTGACTCCGTTACTGCGATTGTTACAACAGATGTCTCTTCTGCGGTAGGGACAGAGACCAGAATCTCCGGGGTCGCTGCATCTTGAGGAACGGATGCGACTTCTGCAACAACTTCTGCGACTGGAGCCTCTGTCACTGAGGGTGCGCTGTTACTGGTTTCAGCTGGTTCTGCCTGAGGAGTTTCGACTACAGGAGGCATATCACTGACTTGCGGTGTGGATTCAGTAGCTAACTCCGGAGAGGACGATTCGACCGGAGAGCCGCCAGAGGTGGTTTGGCTCTCAGAAGATTCTGCGATACTCTCAAGGGGAACAGGGGACGATTCCGGAGCAGCCACAACACTTCCCACCAAGGGGTCCATGGTCTGCTGGGCTACATCGACTGAGGGTTCTGCTGCGTAAATCTCTGCGGTAGCTGGTACGACTGTTGCTGATTCCTCAACCTTTGCCCGCTCAGCCTCTAGGGTCATTTGGACTTCAGGCGGGGAGGGTATCTCGGGATTGGGGACGGTCTCAACAATTGAGATCGTCTCTACTGCTGTCTCTGCAATCTGCGGGGCTGGAGCAGGTTCTTCCATCGTAACCGGTTCAGGTGCGGTCTCTGCAACAATTTCAATCGGGGTCGCCGCTTCAGCCGCCGGAGTCGACATCTCTAGCGACGCCTCAATTTTAGGAGTCTCTTCGACAACCACTTCATTCACTGGTGTCGTTTCGATTGGGGGAATCGCTTCCTCCGTTACATGTGGTGAGTCCGCCGGAATTTCCGCCAGAGGCGCAACTTCAGCAGGTATGCTTTCTTCAGGCTGGGCCATTGGTGTCGATTCAATCGGAACGGACTTCGTAAGCTGGGATTGCAGCGCTTCGTATTGGTTCTTGGGAACCGAGTCTGCAAGTTTGGCTTCCAATTCTGTGATCTTTGTCTCTGCGGATGCGAGATCTTCTCGTGGAATGTAGCTGGCAAATTTGGATTCGATTTCGGATAACTTTGTCTGACTGGCAACGAGCTCTTCTTTCGCGACAAAATTGACGAACTGGGCTTGAACCGCCTCCAGCTCAGCCTTTGGGATCATATTCCCCATCGACTCGTTGAGTCGGGCTACCTGCTGCTGCAAAGCGTCGTAGTCTGTCTTGGGGACATACTGCGACAGTCTCTCGTCAGCGGCGTTCGCTTTGGCAAGGACCTCGTTGTACATCGCTGAGGGAACGGTCTGCTCCGAGAGTTTCGCCATTAGGGCCTCGATGGTCTTGTTTTGTGCTTCAATGACCTCCCCCTGATTCGTCAGATTTTGGCCTTGCAGATCCAGCATCTCCTTTTGGGCCGAGATCTGTGCTCCAAGAGCGTCAATAGTTTCCGTGATCCCCTTTGTAGTCTGGAGCTCTCCCCGAATCCGACTCAATTCTCCGTCCAGCTCGTCGATGGTCGCTTGCATTTTCGAGACGACCTCCTCGTGCGTCTTTTTAGGAACGGACTGCTGGAGCTGCGCTTCCATAGCCCGGCACGTTAGGACTAGCCTTCTAACTTCGCTGGTTATTTCTTCGGCTCTGCTCAAACTATTCTCTCACACACTCTCTTTCCTTTGGTGTTGTACTGCGTGAGAATAAGGCGAGAGATTATCTAATGAGCCGGGTCAATATATCTTAACCAAGAGCTACACTTCAAGAAAATTATCCGCGGTTTGGCGCCTACCGGGACAAAAACGCCTAAAACTTTCAACTATTTAGGCGGCAGCCGCGTCATGTTCGTCCAGGTACGAGTCTGGTTCGGCGAGGCCGTTGTTGGAGCATCTCAGACAGTCGTCACACTCACAATCATGATCACAGCACCCGCTCGGGCAGGAATTTTCCCCGTATTCGTCCTCATCTTCCTCTTCAGGATTGACGCGAAAGGGTGGAGTGAAATTGAACCCGTAAGGATTCTGAACGTTGCTCATTTGCAGATGCTTCAAATTCAATAACCCCGCAGGAAGATTCGATCTAATTCCAGATTCTGACTTTTAACTTATTCCTGTGTAGAACACTAGAATATCTCAAAAGATTTCGAGGTTTAACACGTAAAAGTGACAATGTGTAAAGTTCGCCGTCAATTTGGAGTCATTCCTGGGGGAGCCTAGATCTCGTGCGAGCGAGGATAAACTTCGGTTCGGATGTCTGAGCTGGACCTATCCGGACTGGCTCGGGAGTTTCTACCCCACGGGAAGTAAATCGTCCGACTATCTCTCGATGTATTCAAAAGTCTTCGATCTCGTGGAAATTGATTCCACTTTTTATCGCACTCCCACGGTTCAAACCGTAAAACAGTGGAAGCACAAAACCCCGGAAAACTTTCTTTTTACTACGAAACTACCCCAAAAGATTACGCATGAACTGAGACTCTCTGGGATAGAAGAACCCCTCGATCGCTTTGAGAAGATCGTGGGGGAACTAGGAGAAAAACTGGCTTGCATCATCGCCCAGCTACCGCCCAATTCCAAATTCGAAAAGGATTTCGAGAAGCTGGAAAAATTTCTGAGCTTTGTTGATCCGGAGAATCGATACGCAATTGAATTCCGGAACAAATCTTGGTTGAGAGATGAAACCTATGACCTACTCTCCAAACACCGGGCCTGCTTCGTCTGGAACGTGCAGGAAAAAATCGGGGAAGATCTCGTGCCCCATCTAACGACCGATTTCATTTACTTGAGATTCATGGGAAAGTACGGAGAATTCAAGAAATTCAACAGAGTGCAAATAGATCGTTCGTCGATCCTCTCACTATGGGGGAAGAGGCTTCTTGAGAATGTAGAGTCGGTGAAATTAGCTCTCGTTCTGGTGAGTAATCACTTCTCAGGGTTTGCTCCCGAGACAGTTAACGATTTGAGAGAATTGACGGGGCGGGCGCCGGCTGATTGGTCCATTCTATCCTCGAATCGTTGAACAAAGTCAGATTCCAGCTCTGAATTATTGATTTTTCTTGGCCTAATTTGAGACAGCCTGACTAGTTCAGGAAAACTTCTCTTTTTCGACCGTTTTTAGCCCACATCGAAAAATCCGTGCCCCCGTGTAAGAGGCACAATTAGGCCACATTTATTATGTAAAACGAGAAACCGGAGAATATGGTTGCAGACATTTTTGCCGAGGTCGACAAGCAAGCTGAGAGTGCACTCAGCTCGCGGGCTTCATGGCGCGGCGTTCTAAGTCTGAACATTCCGACTCTGGGACTCGGTTCCGTTGAGTACCATCTTCGAGCCGCCAAGGCTCACGGAGATCAGCAACCAGTGAAGTTTGTCAAGGTGGATAGTGTTTCCGGAAAGGAAGTGATCAGCCGGGAGATTCCGAAACTTTTCCGCTACAAACTTGGTCCCAGTGGGGAGCGAGTTGATGTGCAGGAAATTCCACAGGAGGAAATTAAAGACAATGTGAGGTACGGCGATGATTTTCGCGTCTTTGCCCGGAACGAGCGGCGATTCTTTCTGAAGGACGATCTCGAAATTTCTGGCAAATGGATCGAAGTACCTCCTGCACAGGTTGTAGACAAGCAGGAAGGTGGCGAAACCATCGAGCCCTTTGACCGGACCACCAAGATTGACGTGGAGCCCGATGGCTATGTCCCGCTGGAAAGGCTCGCGGAGTACAAGTTCAAAGAAGTGTACCAGCTCGCGCCAGACACGGACAAAAAGGTGAAGGAAACCTCCAGTCGGGTGCGACAGCTCGCGAGGTATTTGCTGGAAAAACAGACGGCGCTGGTGTCGTTTTTCTCTTGGGGCAGAGGCTACCAGTTCTACACGGCTGTCATTTATCCCTACGAGAGAAAAGATGGCCGGCTCTGGTTGCTGATGGGCTTGAGTGAAGGTGTGCTCAAACTCGACACGACGTGGGCGCTCGAAGAAGACAAGAAGGAAGAAGCACTACCCCCTGTTCCCGTCGCCGAGAAACACAAACCCAAGGTAAGTATTTCAAAGTAGACCGCGCCCAGTCTTGGGAGGCCGTTGTCTATCCTCCCCTGCTTAATTCTTCGGCGGAGGGCTACTTGAATGTCTGACGCCCTCCCCGAGTACGTAGAGGAAAATTACGCGAAAGCCAGAGCTCAGGATCTTTCTTCGTGGCTCCTGGACAATCCTCTACCTACCATTTGTGAGCCGAAATACGATGGATTGAGGGTCTTCTTCTTCAAGAGCGGGGATCATCTGATCATCTCGGGTCGACACGGCAACATTTACTCGCCAGCCGGCAACCCTGCGGTCTTTGCGAAGATTCCAGAGCTTGCTCACGCCCCGAAAAGAATGATCCTAGATGGGGAGTACGTTTCGAAAGACGGCCTTCACCTCTTCGACGTCTTGCGCGTCGATGATAGGGACATGCGCCCACTTCCACTTTACAGGCGAAAGGAAATTCTCGGAGGTTTACTTGGAGATTCTGAGCTGGGAACTCCCTTCGTCCTAGCGGAGACTGCGGAAGAGATCCGGAAATATTCTGAAGAAACGACGCCGACCAGCCCGGAGGGGATCATTGTCAAGAACCCGGCCTCCTTCTATGGACAGAACAATTCCTGGGTTAAACTGAGACGCTTTGCCGCAATCGATTGTTTTGTGATCGATCTCCGCGAGGATCGGGATGGCAAGAAAATTTGGACGATTGCGGTCTACGATCCCGTGGGAAAAATTGTACCACTTGGGGAGGTGTCTTCTCATCAAGACCGCGTGGATCCAAAGAAAGTGAGACTCGGGTCCATTATTCAGGTCAGGTATCACTTCGTCGAAGATCGCTTTGTTGCAGAGTTTGTTACAAAGCTGCGCCGAGATAAATTAGCCGTCGAATGTACGGTATCCCAGATTCCGCAGTTGAAGAAAAAAGAGCTACTGCCCTAAACCGGAAACCTTCACATGTCGCAGAAGAGAGATCTCGATCCCGCTTTCGCACTTGGAGTCGCGAATGATTTCCTGAACAAAACCAAAGATCTCTACAAGAAAGCGGAGATCGCCGGCAGTTTGAGAAGAAAGGCCCCAGTAGTCCACGACGTTGACATTGCAGTCCTTCCCGCAACCAAGAAATTTGAAGTCTGGAAGGAAGAAATTTCAAATCGGGTGAAAGAGATCGGCGGGAGCTCGAACAACTTTGGCGAGACCATGACAGATTTTCTCTACAGAGATGTGCAGATCAACCTGTTCATCTGTCCGGGAGAGGATTCTTGGGGAGTCACTCTCATGTGGGCTACCGGGCCGAAGGGACACACTATCGGAATGACCCTGAAAGCCCAGAAGAAACACCTCCTTTACAATTCACAAGGCATCTGGACCCGCACAGATCCCCCCAAGCTTATCCCAGCGAGAAACGAAATCGATGTGGCGAGAATCCTCGACTGGCAGTACAAACCTCCAGAATTGCGGGGCAAGGGAGAAAAAGCGGTGCCCTCTTAGGAAAGCGAAAAGTCAGAAGAGTAGATGGCCGAAAATGTAGAGGATGGTAACGGGGATCAGCCGCACCGGATAAAAGTCCGGGTCGAGGCCCTTTCCGATATCGTCTTCGGCCTCGCCCTGTCAATCGGATCGCTTGACTTCCTTTCGAGCGCGGCGCGGGATCCCTTTGAGCTCGCCACAAATCTCGCTTATTTCGGCTTCAGTTTCACCATTCTGGTGTTCACCTGGCTTGGTTATACGCGGACCATGGCCGTTCTTCCGAGAGCAACTGATACATCGCTTTTCATTAATATAGGCCTTCTATTTCTTACCGCAATTGAACCCTACCTCTTCTACGTGCTCGTTACCTCTCCCACCTTGGACGACGCCAACACCGCTTCCATCGTGTATGCCCTAAATGTCGGCGGATTATTTCTCCTTCAAGCGATGCTAAGCCGTCTAGTCATAATTGAGGATAAAAAAAGCAAAATCCTGAAAGAAAGAAGCTTGGCGCCTGAAATTATCTCAAGATTCCAAGGAGTTCTGCGGGCCGAGGTTGTCATTGGAGTGCTTTACTTGATCTCAGCTCTACCCGTGTTCTGGGGAATTCGAACGCCAATCGGTCAGGCGCGATTCATTTTCTGGTGGTCTGCCTTCGCAGTGTTTTTCTTCAGACGTAGGTCGAGACCCTCGACGAAAAATACAGAGTCTGAACCAGAACTGACGGACAGCGTGAAGTAAGGAACTCGCTGTTGAGGTAAATTATCTGAATTCTCTGCGGACCAGCTCGTTTTCCATTATCATTTTCTTTAGGTCGATCCTCCGGGAGTGATAAACCAGTCTCCGCCATGCACGGGCGTCTTTTTCTTCCGCAGCGAGATTGCAGATCGTCTGGTATGCGGGGACGATCTTGCGTAGCTCATCAATCAATTGCTCGTCTGTCCAGTCAAAGACTTGATCCTCGAAGAGGAGGATCTCTTTCTGGTCTTTTTTTCCCAGAAGGGTAAAGTCATCGCAGATCTTCACTGACAAGACAGAAGACAAGAGAAGACCACTCAGAATCAGGATTTTGAAGCTTAACTCTATACTCTAATGACGATAATAGGTTCTATTGATGAAACTAGAAAAAATGTTGTCTCGAAAAATGAAAGTAAGTTACACGCCATCTACATAGCGTCCACGATGTCCCGCTCTACCTGCTGGATCTCTTTTTCGATATCCTTCTTTTTGTCCTTGTAGACCTTGTCGGAAATAGTCCCGTCCTTCTTCAGCTGATCCAACTCCCCGAGCTTTGCTTGAAGCTGTGCCTTCTTGGCTTTGAGATCTGCCTCGGCATCCTCCCCCAGTTGAGCTTTGGCAAGCTGCAGATCGATCACACGAATCTGTTCCTTGTACTTCTCCAAGTAAAACTGGGCGTCCTTCCAAGACATGCCGTTACCGATCATCTGCTCGGTCTGGGAGATCTTCGTCTGAAGATCCTGTTTCTGCTTCTGGAGGTCGCTTGCCGAGCTGCTCATTTCGGATGGCCTCGACTAGGCTAGTTTGTGACCGCAGTTGTTGCAGAATCTTGCAGTGGGCGAGACTTTGCTACCGCACTCTGGGCATGTAGATTGCCCCAGAGGCGCGCCGCAGACTTCGCAGAACTTGCCGCTGGAAGTCGGCTTGCCACATTTGGAGCAGACTACCTTCACTTCCTCAGCTCCCTTGATCTCCGCAGAGTAATCCTGTGCGAGCATCGCTTCCTGAGCTTTAATCCCAAATGCGTTCGCCCTCGCCTTTTGCACGGTGACAGCTTGTCTTGGTGAGCACTCGACGCACATCAACGTCTGCTCGTTCCAGCAGGTTGCATCCACGTATTTCGCGCAACCATTGCATTTTGTAAAATGGCCCCTCGCCTCGGCAGTTGCATCGTCTAGAGCTTTCTCGTGAGCTTCGCGCCACTTGGAATCGTGCATGTAGCTTGCGGCTGAAGATGCACCCCAAGCGCTACTTCCGACGCCACCTAGCCCGCCCAGAGTGCTGCCCAAGCTGCTTGCCGCTCCAAAAAGACCCTTGGCTTTGGCATAGGGGGCCTGCCGGTATTTTGTCATGAATCCATCTCCGCAAATATCGCAACGAAATTTGAACTGGAAGCCATTCTGATCGGACATGTCGTCAAAATTCTTCACAAAGTCCCGGAGTACCAATGCTACGTTCTCACGTGAAAGAGCGGATGGGATGTAGAATTATAAGGTTTGGCCGGAAGTGTAAAGCTACGTCTTCGAGTTAGAAAACTCCTTCTTCGAGAGATCCGGGATTTTTTGGACCAGATTAGGGGTGATCGGTACTCTCTTTATCGGGCATTGTTTCTTTTGCGGGCTCCACCGAGGTGACGATGACTCGAAGAATTTCTTTCTCCATGATCGTGCCTTCAAGAGCGCCGTTGGCATCCACGACAGCGATTATGGGGATGTTTTTCTCCCTGAACAGAGCGGCCAGGCTTAGGGCAGGCTCACTTTCACCCACAACTATCGGTTCATCCCAGAGCACGTCCGAGACTTTCAAGGTGCGGAGTTCCCTGTTACTGAGCGACATGGCATTCCTAAGGAGCAATGTTCCGATCGGCTTGTTTTCGTCGTCGATGACTACGATCGCGCGAGCGTCCATGTCCAAGATTCTGCGGAGAGCCATCTGGACCGGCTTGTCTCCCGAAATGCTCACCGTAGGTAAAGCCTTGGAGATTTCTTTGGCGGTCAGCTGGTTCAGCTGCTGCCTCACAATCTCTTTTTCTCCCTCCCCCTGATCCACTTTTACAATCGGTGCCCTGAGCCGGAAAAGGAGCGGGGCGGTTAGGGAGAGGAGAGCAATTCCGATCGCCGTGGCGGAGTACGTGAAGCCACTTATGAGAGCCACGGAGGCGGTGAGTGCTGTTACAAGTAGAGTTGCATCTACCCCACCGTTGACACAAGTCCCAAAGGCATTTTTCCAAGCATTCACCCGGAAGATTCTTGCCGAGACGGCCCCGATTGAAGAGTCAATAAAAAGTGCCGATGCAAAAATCACGACTCCAAAAACGAGTAAGACGGGAGTCACACGAACAAAGTACAGTCCTAGACCTATGAAGAAAAGCGGCTCGAAAAAGCCGTACGTGAAAGCGTGGAGCTTGGACATAAGAGCCGGCCTATTGGCAAAAAACTTCTGGAGCAAGAGCCCTAGAAAGAGTGCTACAATAGCAGAGTTAAATCCGGTGAGTTGTCCGATAAAGCCGGTAACGAGGACGATACCGATGAGGATTGCAAAGACCGCCTCCCTGCTGTTGAAGTGTCGCTCCACATAACCCAAGAGGGGGATCATGACATAGCGCCCGAACAGCACAATGCCTACGATCGCTGCGACAAGTTCAACCGAAATTAGGGCAATCGAAGCTACCGTGAAAGGCTTGCCCGCGAGATCATAGACGAAGGAGAAAACGATCACTGCAGCGATCTCGATGACCAGAACTTGGGAAAAAATGGCCGTACCCTCGTCCGTCCTTGCTAGTCCAGTATCGGTGAGTAACCTCGTAAGGGGGCCGGCGCTAGCCATGCCTGCAACGATACCTATGACCAAAGCTGGGATGATCTCGCGAAAGAGCAAGAGCGCCACAATGGTGATTGCGGAAAAGCGAATCGTGAATTGGAAGGTGGAGAGAACTAGGCTCCGCTTGCCGAGCATGGAGCGGACTCGAGAAGCCTCGAACTCTTCCGCTCCGCTGAGAAAGAGAAGGAAGTTAATGCCGATGCTGATGAATACCGAAATATCCGGAATGACCTGGACCACGTTGAGGAATCCCGGGCCGATGACAATCCCCACGAGAATTGATCCAACGAAGGGGATTAAGCCTATCTTTCGGAAAGCTTCCTCTCCCAACTTGGCTAAGATTACAAGAATGCCAAGATAGAGCAGTGAGAGAAGAGCCTCGCTGATCGTGGGAATCAGAGACAAAGGCTCCGGCTCTCGCCCTAAGCCAAAGCTAACTTAAGGGTGTCTCGCCCGGAAGAATCAATTTTTGAATTGGAACCAATAAAATTATCCGACCACGGAACTGCGGTGGTCGGAATTCTGGTCAACTTCGAGACTAAGTCGCCAGTAGGTTAGAGGAGAAACTGAACCCTAACTCTCTGTATGCTATAGTGATCATTGCGAGAGCTCTTTGAAGAGGAGAAGAGACACGAATTTCGTCTCAGATCAGGGAATCTTGTGAGATAGCGCAAAGGTGATTGAGAAATCTCATTTCGGGATTCACATGTGAAATACAGAAATTACATATTCTGTGCTGAATTAGACATAGAACCCACTAGGATACAATTTAAAACCCGATTAGACCTCTTTCCAGCTCCAACGAGCCGTACCTTGCCATGCTAGACCCAGTTTTGAAAAACCTGTTACAGGGGATAACGCTGATCGAGGATGATTACGGTGTGATTAACCGGCTAATATCCAAACAACTGGGGACCTACGCTATGAAGAATGGGAAAAAAGTGTGTTTTCTCGAACCACCGACCTCCAACGAAGACGGATCTATTTCCCCGGGTGACGGAGCGGGACCTGCAGGTTTTGAAGTGTCCACCGAGGCGGTAGTTGCGAATCCGGGAAATGGTCAACAAAATGCGGTCGTTTACCGGACTGAAGAACATCTTATCCCGCTCGAGCAGCTGAACTTTGATCTAATAGTGTTCGATTCTTTTTCGAGCTACGTCTTTGGTCTCAGCGAAAAGGAAGTGGTAGACCTCATGCAAGAAATTGCGCGACTCTCAAAGCAAGGAAAGAGTTTCGCCCTTACTTGCGAGGCTCCGATGCTTTCAGAGCGAGTTATCGGTTACATTAGGGCGATGGCTGATTCGTTGATCATAAATAGAGCGGACATCGCTCAAAACAAAATCAACCGGACCCTGTACATCCCCAAGATGATGGGATTGAAGCCTCTCGACCATGTCGTGAAAATCACCGTGGAGGACTACGGCGTGGATATTGATACCCGAGAGTTCGTGGGTTAAGTTCCGTACTTTCTGGGAAAAATAATGGCCTAGAACGTTAGGCCCATTGTCTATTTTCGTTGACTCCCAGCCCTTTTTGGAAGGAGTATGCTCGAAAGGGCCCCGATCAAAGAGGAGTAGAGGAACAATTCATTGGCCGAAATATTCAAGAGTATGAACCGGGATTCGAGCGTACCAGCGATGCGCGGCTTCTACGTCATGCGTATGAAAAAAGACGAGCGAACCGGTCACTATTTTGGAGTGGCAACCTGGATTTCTAAGGATCAGCCACTCCCCGGAAATCGTATCGTCAAAGCTCCAGACGCCGTCCCAAAGGTGAGCGAGCTACCGGAGCATTCGAAGTCGGAATATTCTTCTGCCAACACCATTTCCCATGACTCCGAGAAGGCGGCACAGGTCGAAGACTCAAGATCGGAGTTTAACCGGACCGTGGAAAAGTTCAGCGTGGAGAGAAAACCCAACCGATCCTCATTTTTCGATCCTTACGAGCCGTACGAACTTTAGTTTCTGACGTGCCAGGATCGGGGAAATAATTTTCCCCGGTCATCGATCCTTTTTCTTGAAGTGGCGATTTTGAATTCGCCTAAACCGGGCGATATCATGACCGGACTCTATATGAAAAGCATTTATCAGCGCTAAACTTGGCCTAGAGGCGCGTCTCAACGAGTGTATTTTTGCAACAAAAAAAGAGAGTAAAAAAAATGGCAACTGAAGCACCCCAACAGGTAGAAGCAGCGGCCCCCGAGGCTGTAGAGAAGGATACCGGTGTCATCGAGTCTAACGAGATCTTGAGCCAGATCTCTGATCTCCAGGGAGAGTCGGAGAGCATCAAAGACATTCTAGACATGGAGAAATCGTATGCGGCCGAAGTCGCAACCATCATGAAACAGTTTTTGGAGCAGATTGGAAGGTCGTACGTCCTAGATCCCAGTCTCTTTCCTAGGCTAGGGCACGGGGTCAAAGATGTCATACTGACTCCGCAGGGAGTATTTTTCTTGTCTTACAACAACGGTCTCACGGTAGCAAGAACCGTGGATGATTTGTCTCCTGAAAGTCTCATGCGAGTCCTTGAAAGAATCCTGCCGGATGTCAAGGGCTTCCTCACTGAAAGAAGGCAGAAGTTGTCTGCGAGAGCGCAAATGCTGGAAAAAGTCGCAGGCGAATTGAAGCGCGTGCCTTCGCTTCCGCGGGGTGCCCGGGGTAAGTCCCAGGCCTCTTCCTAACTTTTTTTATTTAGGGCAAGAAAAATGGAGAGCCCCCTGTGGGGGTCTTCCACACCCGTGGATTGCTTTTACTTTTATTTAATTGAAATTCCAAGATTCTTTCATCGAAAATTCTCATTTTTTTAGCTATTTTTTCCTACTCTCTGGATTAGCTCGTTGACGCAAACACGGAAGGTCTTTTGTTCCATTGCTTCTGCAGGCATATTGAGACTATAGATCAAAACCGTATAACGAAGGTTCCAAAAATCCCCGAAAATTCCGAAAGCGGCAAGAACCTTAGATTTTATTCTGTATGTAATGTATAACCCTCTAAAAGTGTGATATTTTTTGAAACTTTCCAAGACTCTAATCGCCGTTATCGCCGTCGTAATTGTAGTGATTCTAGCCGGGGGGTTGATTCTCGGTTTGGGATTAGTCACAAGGGGTGGAGTTGTCATCACGACTACCGACTACTCCACCCAAACAGTTTTGCAAACGGAAACTCAAACACAGCCGGTCACTGAGACCGTACTCTCGACCACGTCTCTCGTGCCGCCAGTTTCGATCGTAACCACCACCGAGACAGGTGTGTCGTTGTCGCAGACTACACTCAGCATTCCAGTTACTCTCAACGTGACTAGAATCGAAAGTACTACTGTCACACAAACCAGTCTGAGTACGGCGACCACCAGTGCGAGTGGCTACGCAAATCTCATCTCGGGGGCGAACATCGAATTTGTTGCGGGGCAAAAATTCGCAGCCATGCCGGACCTATCGGCACCCGGGTTCAACGGGTATTACCAAATTAATTATCAGACAAACGTATCCACACCGGTCCAGTGGGTAGTTGTCGGAAATCTGATTAACGAAACGTCCTTCGCTGCGCCATCGGGTGGAGTGGACTTTCCAGTGCAAGCTTACGGTCATTATTCCATCTTTGTTATCAACGTGGACTGCAACATAGCGTGCAATTACGCGTTTAACGTGACCGCTTCCATAGTCTACGAATGGTAGGTCCCTTTTGAAAGCATAAATCACTCGTGATCAAGGCCCCGGCAGGCAAGAGGTTTTGGGGACCTCACTTACTTTCTACGGCGGGCTGAACGAAATCGGAGGAAACAAGATCCTCCTTGAGGACAGAGGGACCAAGATTTTTCTTGACTTTGGGAAGAGCTTCGCCTCTCGGGCAAGGTTCTTTGAATGGACGGACCGTCCGAGAGTCGCAAACGGTATCGGAGATTTTCTCTCCCTCGGCATTCTTCCCAAGATCGCCGGAATCTACCGGAGAGACTTGTTACATCTGGCAAATTTGCCGGAGGTGGAAGACCGATCTGTTCAGGCCGTGGTGCTTAGTCATGCCCATTCGGATCATGCGGACCACATTTCCTTTCTCCGTGAGGATATTGAGCTCTACATGGGGGAAACCACGAACCATGTTATTAGGGCGATCGAGGAAGAAAAAGATTCCAACATTGAGTACGAGATCACGAGTTTCAAAGAACGGCCGCTGAAACGGGGCAAACAGGCGAAGCCTCCGATCAACCGGAAGATCCACAACTTTCGGACCGGGAAAAAAGTTGTCATAGATTCGATTGAAATAGAGCCGACCCACGTGGACCACTCTCTGCCCGGTTGCTACGGAATGATCATCCATACGAGCTCGGGGACAATTGTCTATTCCGGAGATCTTCGTATGCACGGCACGCGCCCAGATCTTACCAAGGATTTCGTCCAGAAGGCTCGCGAGGCAAAACCGGACTGGGTGCTCTGCGAGGGTACGAGAATTAATGAGAGCAACGTGAATGACGAAGCGTCGGTGTATCGGACCTGCCACCAGTTCACCGGGCTTGCGAACGAGAGGAATCTCTTCATCTTCGCAGATTATTCATTCAAGGACATCGATCGCTTCCAGACATTCTATCGTGTTGCCAAGGATTCTGACAGAAAACTGGTAGTTACTCCCAAGACAGCGCGCTATCTCAAGCTGCTCTCGGAGCGGGATCCCGAGCTATCCAAGGTCATCCCTTCGATGGAAAAGGACCATTCGATTGGAATTTACAAGAACCGGGTAAAGACGGGCAGCTACGCTGACGAAGATTACGACGAGACTGATTTGGAGCTCTTTGACAAGGCTGAGGTCTGGACTTCACGCGATGTGCAGCTCGAGAAGGACAAAGTGATCCTCGCGATCGGTGGGTTTCAACTGCAGGAGTTGATCGATCTAAACCCGGGAAGTGGAATCTACATGCACTCCTCCAGCGAGCCGTTCAACGAAGAAGGAGAGTTCGATGAGGCACGGACCAACAACTGGATCGAGCGGTTTGGAATGGTACGCGTTCACGCCCACTGCTCAGGGCACGCTTCAGGCTGGGATCTCCATCAAATCTTGAGAGAAATTGCTCCGAGGAAAATTATCCCAATCCACACCGAGCATCCGGAGTACTTTCGGATGTTTCACGGCGACGCGGTTCTAGCGGCGGAACCGGAAAAACGGCTTGTGCTGGCTTAGGCTTTCTTTTTCTCGCGGCTGTAAAAGATCGATGTGATCATCGTGTCGTCCACGACTTCCTGCACGAGAATGTTCACCCGCGAGCGATCCGCTCTCTGGGTCTGGATGAACTCGTCTCTTTCCCCATCCCAGGCATAGATCGGTGCTTTGGGTGCGTCACGAGTGAAGAAAATCATTACCGAGTGATCAATCGGGGTAAAAGTGTACGTGTAGTCCCTGAAATGAATCAGCGACAAAAACTGCTGGCCCGGCATGGATTTGGTTATCACGAATGAAAAGAGATCTTTCAGCGTCCGAAATTCTACGAGCTCGTACTTCAATTCTCCAGAATCGCCATCGTCGGGCATGGGGAACTCTGAGATTCCCAGCTAATCCTTTAAACCTTTTTTGAAATTCCCGGAAATTTGCTTCTTTCCAAATCTGCGAAGCCGGTTGCGCCGCCGAGAAGCTGGAATCCAAAATTCTCCATCCACAGGGTTTAGGCACACTTCTTCCTTATACGCCGGAAGCACAGATCCGTTGTAAAATGGAAAACCATACTGTAAGGATAAATAGGCAGGCTACAGCAGTTGTATTTCCATCCTTTGGGAATCGAATGAGAGGGAGAGACTTTGTTTCGATGCCTGTTTCCTGCTCTGAAACTTATAAGCAGGTAGATTTAGCGTGGAGACTGTAGTATTGAAGAAGACAGAAACCGTGCAGAAGCCCGCCCCGATTAAAGGGATTGATGAAAAGAAACCTGTTCTGCTCGGCCAGACGCGTAGCATCAAAATCGTGGATCTTCAGGTAAGAAAGCGGAGAAGGAACCCGGCGAACTGCAAGTACTGTAATTTGCCGATTGAATCTCGGTATGCCTTGAGCAAGGGTTCGAGGACCGGGGCGCGCTATTATCACATAGAGTGCGCAATCAAGGTCGGCTTCGACATTACGGTCTAGCTCGACTTTTCCTCGCTTTCGAAATCCAGTTTCTCGTCGATCTTTTTCTGTAATTCTTTGTATTTTTTGTACTTGCTCGTCCATTTGGAAAGGACGAGCCACTGACGCACACCTATTCCTAGGAAAATTAGCGCAATTATAATCGTGACGTAACCCACAGCTCTGAAACTACTGCTACTCGAGCTCGTAAGTAGAGGTGCCGCGTGCCATGAGACCGGCACAGCTATCACGATAGCAATGATCATGATAATCACCAACTTTTTCGTTCTGTCTACCTGAGACACGAGCTCATCCGTTATCCGGAAGATGTTCTCGGTGGAGGGCGTTTGCTCCCCCTCGGGATCAGGTTTCTCGTCTGAAGACGTCATACTCTCAAAGCTCCTCTAACAAGAGACTGCCTAATTTTTCTCGTTGTCTCTCTCTGCCTCACTTCTCGGGAATAGCGTCTCGTACGGCCCTAAAATCTCAGCAGCCAGCAGCTGCCCTTTTTCTGAGACACGGTACTTGATGATCTTCTTGCTCCCCCAAGCTTCTTCCTTCCTCACTATCAGACCCTTTTCCACCAATTCGTCCACTATGCCTCTGTGTTTTACATTGTTCAACCCGCAGTAGCTCATCAACCTGCTTTGATTGAGCTCCCCGTGTTCCACGAGCTTCAGAATGATATCTTTCCGAATGTAGATCCGATCCCTGTGCTCGTGTACCAAGTCTTTTCAATT
>JASHXQ010000104.1 GCA_030043455.1 Nitrososphaerales archaeon
ATGGGAGGACAAGGAATTTCTAAAGTATGAAAAGCCCATCTTGGAGTTTGATAGTCAGATCTGGAACGAGAAAAAATCCAAGGGGCTTTCTCTCAAGGATTCTGCCTCGGTCGTAATTCCTTCAGAGCTTCAGGGCTTCGAAAGAGACCTGAGAGCTATGCACAACCTGACTACTGGCTGAATTTCCCCAGCCAGAAAGATCGAATGTAGCTGAAAGCGTTGTCCTGCGTTTCTTGGGGGCCGAGAGCGAAAATCAGGTTCACCCGTACCGCCTCGATTTCATAAACCCCAGCAATCCCAAAATCACTCTCGCAGATCTCTGGCTTTTGAATTGTTTCCAGTAAGGAAGTGACGTCCTTTGTGTTGAAGGTCGCAAGCGTCACATGGGGCACGAATTCTCCGGCATCGAAGCGGCTTTTCTCAACGTCTCCTTCAAGTTCTTGCAGAATCCGTTCATTGATTTCTTTGAAGTGGCCATTATCTTCAACCTTCGCATATACCGCTGTAGAGAACGTGTCGACGCCCTTCAGCCGAATTTCAAAAGGAGGAATTTCTGAGGTAATTCGATTGATCTTCTGGAGAACTGTTTCGTACTTATTTCGGTCGAGCTCCTCTTCCAGATAGCCCAGCCCTTTGATTGGCACGTGAAACGTCGCCGGGTTTGAATAAAGCTGTCGAGTATCCACTGCCTTTAGCCGGTTTTGAACTCCAATCAGAGGCCGCCACAGTCTGGGAGGGATCCGGAAAATGAGGCCGGCGTAAACCGTATCTCCGGAACTGAGGATTTCGTTCCAGTACTCCCGGATCGGCGTGACCTCCATCAGACCAGCCCTAAATCCGTCCTGCTGTGCTTCTCATTGAATTTAATCGTTGCAAACTATAGTTCTGCATTTGACAGAAATACTAAAGGGATGAAAGATTTCTATGGTCTGTGGAAAGACTTTGAGGACTACTTTTCGAGCGCCTTTTCTCCCAAAATTTTTGTCTTTGGTAGCGTAGAAGAAGCCTTTTCCTCTTTGGTCACCATTTCGAATTCGAGAGAGCACTCAGAAGCGAGTCGTCCAGCCGTCTGGATGGACTTTGCCAAATTCACGATCGCGTCGTAGCTAATCTTCATGGTAAAATTCTTGAATTCTGTTCCATTTTCCCTCGAAGAAATCGTCCCTCCTACCAGTTTCTCCACGACCTCGCGGATCGGCGAAGTGAACTTTTCGTCGAGCTTATGCCCCTTCATGTGAATGATAAAGCCCTTTTCCGCAGAAACATTGGGCCCGTACCAATACACGGAAATATGGGGATCGTCAACGGAACTTTTTCCCGGAAGACTCGATGTTACGTCCCAGAAGGTTAGCTTTTTGATGTCAATGTTCGTTTTCGCCACCTCGTCCGGAGTCAGCTGATTGTAAACCAGAACCTTGTACATCTGGGGTTCTTCGCCGAAGGGAGAAGACATTTTTCTAGTATCGCTTCTCGCAGAAAATCCCCTTTTCTTTATTTGAGGATTTAGCTCCGGGAAAAGTTAGATGCCGTTTACTTTCTCGTGACAGCCATGATAACAACGTTAAAGAAAACTGCGAACTCAAAACAGCTCAAGGCAATTCTCGTTTGACTGAAATGCTCTATCTTTACGATCACTATCTCAAAGAATTCGACGCTGTGGTTCTCGAAGTGCCGGATGTAAAATCAATCGTGTTGGATCGCACTGCAATTTATCCCCGCGGTGGAGGACAGCCTTCCGATCGAGGATCGCTGGAATTGGAAGATGGAAGAAAGGCGATCGTGGTCGAATCCAGCAAGGATCATGACCGGGTGACCCACACCCTGTCGGAAGCGTTATCTCCGGACGAAGGTTCCAAAACTCAAGGAAAGAAAGTCAAAGGGACCGTTGACTGGGAACTGCGGTACAAACACATGCGCCATCACACCGCGCTCCATATTCTATCTGGAGTAGTCTACCATAGATTTGGCTCCAGAATTACCGGAGGCCAGATTTACCCAGATCGGGCGAGACTCGACTTTACGCTGGATGATCTGAGCAAGGAGGGACTGGGATTGATCGAATCCGAAATGAATCGAATAGTCTCCGAGAACCGGGAGGTGAAGACCTTCTGGCTTGGCGCAGAGGAGGCCCTGCAGAAAAAGGAACTCTACAGACTCTCAGCGGATCTTCTCCCGAAGGGACTAGAGAAGCTCCGAATTGTAGACATCGTGGGTTTCGACGCCCAGCTAGATGGCGGGACGCACGTCGCCAAAACCGGGGAGATTGGAAAGATCCGAATTTCAAAGACGGAGAACAAGGGAAAGGACAACAAGCGGATTGAGATAGTACTCCAAGCTAACTAGTTTCGCAGTGCCCTAGATCTGAATAAGGTCGTGGGTCAGATGGGTAAGGTTTTCGTTTCCTGAGGAAGTGAGCACGATGTTATCTTCGATCCTAACCCCGAATTTGCTTGGTAAGTAAACCCCTGGCTCAATTGTAAATACCATTTTGGGACGCACCTTCGACGAGTTGACGCTGTTAATCCAAGGAGCTTCGTGTACTTCCAAACCCAATCCGTGGCCCGTCCGATGGATAAAGTACCCTCCGTAGCCTCCTTGCTCTATTACGGCTCTTACCTGGTGATCGATAGCTTTTGCCTGCATGTTGGGCTTCGCAATCAATGTGCCAGTCGCTTGCGCCGTCTTCACCAGCTCGTGGACTTTCCGCTCTTCATTTCCAGGCGATCCGACAGAATAAGTCCTTGTAAAATCGGCAAAATATCCTGCATCATTTACGCAGGAAATGTCGCACACTATCATGTCGCCTTGCGAAAGCTTTCGGGATGTGGTTTGAGAATGTGGCACTGCGGAATTGGGTCCTGACTGGACCGCGCAGAAATCCACCTCCGCCGCGCCGAAATTTCCTAGAGCTTTTTTGATTTCGTACCCAGCCTCGATCTCAGTCTGACCGATTTTCATGACCTCTGGAATTTTTTCGTACCCCTTTCCCAAGATAGTTGCCGCTGAACGAAGGGCTTCGATTTCTTCCTCTTCCTTTACCAAACGCTGCTCAGAGAGTACCGGACTTATCGACTGGAATTTCGCCGACGTCCTAACTTGTCTGACAGCCTCCATTAGCGATAAAGTGGTCCAATCCTCGCATCCAAAGACTCTGTACTTTCCACCCAGACTTTTTAGGGCATCTGCAAGAGATTTTTCGTACCCTTCTGAGTCTGTCCAAGGGTAAACACCGTCTACTGAACTATTCATAGTCTTACCTTCGTCTAGCTTTGGTATAACCAAAGCACTTTTGCCCTCTTGAACGGAAATAAAACCCCCGCAAAATCGTTCATAGGAAGCGCCACCGTAGTTGAAGAAGTACTTCAAATTAGGCAGGGAAGTAATGAAAGCGTAATCAACGGCCTTTTCTTTTCTCAAAGATGAGATAAGTTTCTGTTTTCTCTTTTCGTAATTCATTTTCAAAACCGAACGACCGTCCATGGAGAAGTGAATAATTGATTTTTGGTGGGCAACAATCGAAAATTTACCGAGGAAATGGTCTCAGATTCCGTGCAGCTTATATCGAGACCAACCGAACATAGCTCCCTGACTGTAATCCTCCATGTGTAGAATGATGGGTGTTCTTCCAAGCAACGGCAAGTATGTAGATTTCGGTACGGTCAGAGAATTTCGGAACCTCGCCTCTTGTGGTCTAGTCTGTGAAGGTTCGGAACCGGGGCATGGAGACGGCTGGGGAATCGTCACTTGGAATCATGGGGCCCCAGTCTACCTGGGCAGAGAACCTAATGATGCTTTCACTGACCCGCTTTTCGATGAAGCTTGTGCGAAGGGAGAGGCGATGGGCGTCTCTTCGCCTCTCATAGCTCACCTACGGAAGGCTTCTGTAGGGTTGAAGGTAATAGAAAACACGCATCCCTTCGTCCAGGGCGAGTGGGCTTTTGCCCACAACGGCACTATTCGCAGACTCAATTTGAAGTATACGACCGATAGCCAGTGGTTCTTTGAATCCATCATGGCGGCTTTCAAGCAGAACGGCGGAGATATGATAGCCGCGATTACCAAAAACGTGAAGGTAGTGAGGGAAGTTTATCCCTACACGAGCATTACGTTCCTGCTTTCCAATGGTAGGGAGCTGTACGCGTACCGTGATGCTGCCGAAAAGATGGAGTATTACACTATATACTATGCCAGTACGCCCGAGGGATTCAAGGTCTCGCAAGAGAAGTTCTTTGAAGCTCCCTGGAAGGCCTTGGAGAACGGCTCTCTCTTGAAAGTTCGAGAGGATCGGACTTTCCAGATCGTACCGATTCTGCCGGAAATCCAACCGAAAGCCGTTTAGTTTTTCCCAATTCTTATAGAAAATCCGAGTTTGAAAAAGGCAGTCACGATACTGAGCGGAGGCCTAGACAGCTCCGGTGTCGCCTCCTATTGGAAAAACGAGGGTTGTGAAATTCTTCCCTTAACTTTCGATTACGGGCAGCGTGCTAAGCAGGAGCTGAAAAGAGCTCAGGAAGTGACTCGCGTGCTTGGTGTGACATCGCACAAAATAATCGATATTTCATTCATGAAGGATCTTTATGGATCTACAAACGTCCTAACTGATTCCTCGATCGCTATGCCATCGAGCTTCCAGAGCAACATCATAGTCCCGATCCGGAATGCGGTCTTTCTTACGATTGCGACAGCCTATGCGTTTTCTGTGGGAGCTGAAAACGTGGCTTATGGAGCTCATCTGTCTGACCAGCCTTATCCGGACTGCAGACCGGGATTCACAAACAAATTGGCTGAAGCTCTGAACCTAGGAGATATCGATGCGATCAATGCAGGTGACCATCCCCCAGTCAAAATGTGGAGTCCGGCTATCCAGGGTTTATCCAAGAGTGACATGCTGCAGATCTCTTACAAATTGTTGGGGAGGGAGATCTTCCGCACTTGGAGTTGTTATCTGGACGGCGAAAAGCAGTGCGGAAAATGCGAGTCTTGCAATAACAGAAAAATCGCTTTCAAAAAAGCTGGAATCGACGATCTCACCGATTATG
>JASHXQ010000105.1 GCA_030043455.1 Nitrososphaerales archaeon
CTCGCGCTGATCGCACCAGAGGCGAGGACAGAGATGAGAATTGTTGCTCCGGAGGGTGGAGTCAGCGTGACTTGGTAGGGGGTGCCTCCCGAAGCCGAAACAATTCCGGTGATCGTGACATCAGAAGAGGCTGATCCTTGTGACTTAGTTTGGGTACTCTGCGAATAGGCACTCGATGTACTGCCGGGTGTGGTGGCTGTCAAAGTCTCTTGTAGGGTTGTTGTAGACGTGAAAACGACTGTGGTGAAAATCAGTCCCAAAGTTGTGGCTGTGCTCGTCTTGGCTGGAGTCACTATGGTCCCTAAGGATAGAACCGCACTGACACCTATTCCAATGACCAGCCCCACAACCAGCAGGGATAGGCCGATGGCGGTCCTCACAGCTCAATCTAACGAGAAGGCTCAATATATGCAGTAGATGATCAGACTATATACCCGGTGCCAGTGTTCATTATTGCAGATTTTCGAGCATCCGGAACTGCAGTACTTTCACGCCTAAATCCTGAATCGCCTTGTTTTCTTTTTTCCATTTCCTAATTGCCGCAACTATTCTGGCTCTGGTAATTTCTGCAATATTCCGATAATTCAGGGAATTTTCTCCAGATAAGATCTTCTCAGGAAGTTGAACCAAAACAAATGATCGGTTCCCCCCATCCCAGGCGTTCTGGGCCAGGACGGCTTCTGCCGTCGTTCCCGAGCCTGCAAAAAAATCCAGTATGATTCCGTTCTGGGTTTGAGCCGCGTCGATCAGGTATTGAATCAATGCGACGGGTTTGGGATTTGTGAATATATCCTCGCCCACGAGACGAGCCAGCGCGGCGGCGGCACTTTTTGCTGTTCCTTTGTCTTCAATGACCGATGAGACGTAGACTATTCTAGGCTCATTCGCGAAAACTTTGAGGCGGGGAACATTGTTTCCGCTCGTTCCCCAGTAGATTCGGTTTTCACGGTTCAGGCGATCAAATTCCTCTTTCGGAAATTTCCACTGCCGGGAAAACTTTCTACCTCCGGGCGAAACGACTGAATAGAAGTTTTTTCCATCCTTCACCGAGAGTTCTTCAGTCGTAGACATGTTTCCGGACACCCAGTCGCCTCGTGGATCATCGTCAACGTTTTCAGTAGGATTTCGGAAGCGGGGAATCTCGCTTACTTTTTTGAAGGAGCATTTTTCTTTGTTCTTGTAGCCCACGAGGATATACTCGTGCTCCATCCGGAATCGCTTTACAAGTTTGAGCTTCCCCTCGTTGGACTCCACTTTTCTCCAGATCATGGTTTCGACATTGCCCTCTCCGAAGATTTCGTTCATGATCATTCGAAGATTGTGAACCTCGTTGTCGTCGATGCTCACAAACATCACTCCGTCATTTCGCAGGAGTTTTCTGGCAAGAAAAATTCTCGGATAGATCATGGAGAGCCATCGGGAGTGATGCCTTCCGGAAGTTTCGCGATCTCTTGGGAATTGATCGCTTTTCCGGGAGTCCCGAAAATCATCACTGTACATCTGCTGCCCACTGTTTGCGTTATACGGGGGGTCGATATAGATCATTTTTACCTGATCTTGGAGCGATCTCTGCAGAATTTTTAGCGCTTCAAGATTGTCTGCCTCGATGAGAACATTCTTTGTTTCTTTGGGATTGATCGAAATTTCTGGAACTTCAACGAGGATTCCACCGGGAGGCGAGTCTACTTCATGGATAGCTTTTTTCCTACCGGACCAGGAAAGGGAATATTTTTCTTCCTCTGATGAATGGACTTCTTTTTCCGCCCCTCTTAGCAAAGAGCTTGATCCTCGATCTGTTTTGGCAATTAATCGACTGAAATCTAACCTAATCAAACAGATTTCGTTGTTTCTTTTTCCATCCGGCTCATGGGGGACATTGACATAACCATCAGATATGTTACGTAGGCAATCCCTACTCCGAGGAGGTCGTCAAACACGTCGACGGCGTCAATGTAAGTGTACTTATTGATGAAAGTACTGACGAGAAACCCCAAAAGCAGCAGACCTGCGAACATCAGAAATCTCCTCATTGGTCGATCTGGAGTTCTGCGTGCGGTGACGCTCAGTACCGAAGCTGAATAGACTAGTACAGCTATGAAGGACAAGAGTACAAAAGCTCCTCCCGCGCGAGGGACTTGTTGGAGATGACCACTCAGCTCACTCAGAATAAGCAGCACATCCACGACTGTGATAGCATAGATCGCGAACCGAATCTGTCTCCAGCGTAGCGTATTTCGATGGAAAAAGTCCAGGTCGAGGCCGACGAGGATCGTGTTGTCGATCACGACAACGATGAAAAAAATGAGCGAGAAGTAGGCTACCTCATACAAATAGAACCCAAGAAAAACCCAGTTATCTGGCACAAATGACTGAGCGACGATGCATACAACAAGTATGCCCACCAGATACGCCCGATCGCGGTACACCCTGTTTACAAGCACCCTTCCAATGGTGACTGCCCTAAAAACTGCTGACAGATAAATTACGACGCCGATGATTTCTGTAGCAGTATCTATGAATGGAACAATGTCACTTGCCGTACGCTGTGACCTCCATTCCAGTGCTAGAAATCGAGAAACGAAAGTAGCCATGAAGGGGAGGAAGACCGAGCATCTTCTTTACCCGGATCAAAGGAGTTATCGCCAGTCCCTCCTCGTAAAGCCTCATCTCAATCACGCCGTCAAAGAGTTGCTCCATGGTGGTCAGAACGTTGGTCGGATGCATACCATCCTCAGCAAGTGCAAAGAGTACCACCTCTTGTTTTTTCAGATCGGAGAGGAGTTGGGACCAGTAACTGTACATCGCTTCCATAGGATTCAAGACGAGCAAGGGGGAGAGCACATCGGTCGCGACCCTGACTCTCCGCTGGAGATTGCGATGCGCTGCTCCCTTGATGTTGTACGAAATGGCTGTCGAATCCCGCAGATCCAACTTTGTAAAAGCTCCCGAGGGAGAGATCCAATCGGGCACCCTCTCCGTACCGATGCCTACTCCCTTCATGTCACGTAAAATATCAGAAACGGGACGATGTGTCGCGTAGAGGCAATAATCTCCCTGGATTAGTCCCGAGCGCACAAACCAGTAGCAGAGCGCCTCTTTCCCGATGCCGGGAGGCCCCACAACCAAAATTGAGGACTGGTCCGGATAACCGTCGCCCCCGAGAAGTTGGTCGAGGGTCGCTACGCCGGTAGAGACCAATGACCGCCGTTATT
>JASHXQ010000106.1 GCA_030043455.1 Nitrososphaerales archaeon
AAGGTGCATTGCCACTTTGAAGCCTGAGGTGCGCGAATCGACAATGAAGGCAGTCACACTTCCCGTAGAGGATTTGGCAAAAACCACAACATAACGTGCGATCGAACCGTTGGAAATAAGATACTTTGACCCGTTGAGAACGTACTTGTCACCGGCCTCTTCATAAATCGTGCACATCGAGGCCGGATCGCTTCCCGCGTCTGGCTCGGTTAGAGCATAGGCGAGAATAGCCTCCCCCCTCGCTGCCTCTGGCAGAATTTTTGATTTTTGCTCAGGCGTTCCCCACTGCTGAATCGTCAGACTTCCCAAAAACTGATGCACGTCGACCAGGGTGACAACTCCCATCCCCAAATGCCCTAATCTTTCCATGACCAGAGAGTGCAACAACATACCCACACCCAATCCTCCATATTTTTCGTCAATGGGCAATCCCATCAGCCTGTTCTCGGAGAGAATCCTGGGAGCGGCATCGTTGAACCTTCTTTCTACATAAGCTTCGAATTCGCCGAGGGCTAAGTCATTACAGACCCGGTCGACCTTTTCGATGAGTTGGAGGTCTTTGTCACCAAGCAATTTCAGCTTGGTGAGCTGTTCTACGGATTTTGCAAAGGTCGGCTCCAAAAAACCAACTGAGTGGAAATTTTCCGTTTTTTGGTTCTTGAAGCTTGCTGAGTATGTGCTAAGAATTCTTACCTAGAAAGCTGGCGATTCGATCCAATCCTGATTGCAGCTCTTGCGTTCCTCCGGAAAAGGAGATGCGAAATCGCCCTTCGCTCTTTTCTGTGAGACTAGATTCACCACCTCAAGTGAAGGTGATCCCTCTATCTTGGAAAGAAACATGTGCGACAGTTGGTCGAGTATCGATTTAAACCACTGGCGGCCGAGCCAATCAACTCTTAAAATTCCGCGCTGGAACGGAGACCCATAGATCCGAAATTGAGTGACTATACCCAAGCAGCTCTTTGGGAGGATAAAGAGGAATGTTGGCATCAAGTCATGCCTGGAGTAAGGCGGCGAATTGCAAATCATTCACCCACGGGTATGATGGTGTACTACGAAATTCAGCCCGGTACCGTCTTTCCCGGACATAACCATCCGCACGCTCAATACGGGATCTTTCTGCAGGGCAACGGGACATTCAAGGTGGGTGACAAGGTTTGGAATTGCAAAAGGGGGGACGGATACTTCATTCCGCCAGGGGTATGGCACGAGCTGAGTACTTCCGGAACGGAGAGGTGCGTTGTTGTGGACTTTTTCACGCCAGAGCGTGGTGACTTCCTGAAGGAAGCGCTTGCTGCGGACAGTTAACGAAAGTATACAGATCTTCAAAGCTTTTATTCGATCCCAAAAGGCCGTTCATGCAGCTAACAAAAAATGAACGCCAGCGATTTGCAAGTAAAAGAGGTAGTCGACCTTTCGGTCCCACTCGCGAGTCTCAATACGCCGGTCTTCCCCGGTTACCCGCAACCGCTGAAAGCCACCTTCACGACGGTAAGCAAAGAAGGGTACGCTTCCTTTGTCTGGACTTTTGCAGAGCACACCAGCACGCATGTAGACTCCCCAGCTCACTTCTACGATGGCGCCTTAACTATTGATCAGGTACCTCTGAATCGATATACGGGCCCAGGAATCGTCGTCGACGTCAGGAACAAGCCCAAGAAGTATTCGATAACTAAGGATGATATTCAGAACACCCTAAGAAAGCTCACCAGACAATCTGCGGAAGGAACAGTGATGCTTTTTTGCACTGGTTACAGTGACAAATCCGGATCCATCTCGGAATGGATGGAGCATCCGGGTTTGAGTGACGCTGCTTCCCGTTACATAGTCGAATTGAAAGTCAACTCTATAGGGTTTGACGCGCCCAGCCCTGATCACTCTCCCTTTCCCGCCCACAAAATCCTCCTCCCTGAAAAAATCGGAGTTTACGAGAATCTGTGGAATGTGGACAAACTGATCGGGAAGGATTTCTTTTTCGTGGGGCCTCCGCTACGTCTTGCTGGAGGAACGGCGAGCCCCGTTCGCGCTCTCGCGTTGGTTTTCTAGCAGAGCGTTTGGTCTCTGCTCTTGGGCGACGGTGAAGGTGTGCCCGAGTGAGTTCTGAAAGTACTCCGGGAAAAATCTCCTCAGCATTTATGCAGCAAGTGATCTATCCTAATCTGGGGAGAAGACGAAGGGAGGTTTTGGTTGGACCTGCTGCCGGTCTGGACACTTGCGTGATCGATCTCGGGGGAGACCGCGTACTCGTAGCCTCGACAGACCCCATGTCGCTGATCCCCCAATTGGGGATTGAGAACTCAGCTTGGATGTCGGTGAACCTCCTCGCCAACGATCTTTCGACGAGCGGAGTGGCGCCTGAGTACATGTTGGTTGATCTCAGTCTGCCTCCTGATTTGTCCAATGAGGCTGTCGCCACTTATTGGAAGGCCGTCAGCCAAGAGTGCGTTTCTTTGGGCATCTCAATAATAGGTGGAAATACAGGCAAATTTGAGGGCTGCGAACTTACTATTGTAGGTTCTGGCACTACTTTGGCCGTCGGGACCAAAGGAAAAGTGGTGGTGTCCAGCGGGGCGAGACCAGGCGACGCCGTGGTCGTCACAAAGGGGGCTGCTATTTCGACAACCGGACTTCTTAGTATGATTTTCAGGAATAGTATCCGCAAAGAATTGGGCGTCGAAATTCAAGAAAGTGCTGAAAGCTACTTTAGGCAGATCTCGGCCACAAGGGATGCTATTCTGGCTGCGTCTATAGGTACAGGCCTTGCTGGAGTATCGGCGATCCATGACGTAGCAGAAGGAGGGATTCTTTCCGGCTTGATTGAGTTGGCTTCGGCCTCTTCCCTGGGAATGGAAATTGATCTGCAACAGGTGCCACTGTCAGTCGAAACCCGATCAATTTGCAATTTTTTCCAAATTGATCCATACTGGAGTTTGGGCGAGGGCGCCCTGGCGATTGCTTGCAATCCTCGCAAGGCGGATAGTTTGGTTGAAAAGTTGGAAGGCAGTGGTGTCAGGGCTTCGATTGTGGGATTAATGTTGGAAAAAAGCGAAGGAATCTATTCGCTGGAGGACAGTGTAAGGACACCCCTGCATCGCCCAGCGTCTGATCCTTACTGGAACGCCTATTATTCGGCTGTCGCGAAAAAATGGGACTAGAAGGACTATCGTGGACAGACATTCTCCCAAGAAAAGAGGAAAAAGAAAGGGCAGCCTAGAGGAAACAATCAGTTACGCTATTTACAAAGACAATCCATTCAGTTACGTTGTCTCATACCGTGACAAAGATCAAATAAAGGAAGCTACTCTGAAGGATTTTCTCAACGCAGAAGAATATTCTCCTATTCCATTTAGCCGAGTTACTCAGGTCACCAAACTTGGGATGATAGTTTGGAAAAAAGGCCAGAAAGAAATCCTAGTAAAGGGAAAAATGGGCCAGGCCGGATTTGAACCGACGACCCACACCGCGTAAGGGTCTGGCCGCATTTTTCCACTGAGAAAAAAATGCCGTTGTCCTAACCAGGTTGTCCGATTCACAGAAACTAATCTTGGTATCCCTAGACGACTGGCCCGTTGTTCGAATGCCTTGTCAGGCGCACTTTAAAGCTTTGACGGATCAATTGTGGTCAAAGATCCGACAGGAAATCATTCAGCATCAATGTAGCTTCTGGCGCGCGCCATTGTTGTTCTAATTTGAGAAACGTTGTCCGTTTTTACACCGATCGTAAGCCCGTTGATATACGTCTGGAGAATTCGCATTTCTCCAGATCCATCTTTAGAGGCTCGGGCAATCTGGCCGATTCGATTGTTCAAACGGTTTATCTGCTGCAAGGCAAGTATACGATTTTCCTCCTTCGAGAGAGAATTTTCCACTTGTCTAGCGAGTAGAGGAAGCACGTACTTTTCCACCTGTGCAAAGATCTCCTTGATGCTCTGATCCACTTTGCGCGAACCGTTTTTCTAATTCAAGTTACCTTGGCACCCGAATTTAGCGGGCGATCCAAAGTTAGGGCAGAGATCTCCGGTCCCTCTCCGGCGGCGAGGAGCATTACTTCCGAGGTGAGTCCCATGAGGCTTCGTGGTTTCATGTTCATAACTACAACGATTAGCTTGTCTTTCAATTGATCCGGGGAGTATTTCGCCCCAATCCCCGCGATGCACTGTTTTTCTACTCCTCCGATGTCGAGCCTCAAACGCAACAGCCGCGCAGAGTTTGGTATGCGAGCGACGTCGACGACCTTTGCGACCCGGAGATCAATCCTGTGAAATTCATCGAATGTGACCTCTGGCACCATCCATTGAACATTTTCTTCAGCAGGAGGTTTCGATTCCGAATCCAATCTAACTGAACCATTACTTGGAATCTATTTGAGAAATTCTATCTCACTTTGATTGAATAGCCCGGATGACCTCGAGTTTCTGCTTCAATTCCTCTGGTTTGACCTTGGTAAAAATAGGTTGAACATTCTGAGATACGATCGGGAGATCGTTATCGAGGGAGACGTCCTCCCATTTCGGATCGCCCCGAGATCTTTTGAAAATCCCTGCCTGTGAAACGATCTTTTGAGCTGTCTCGGGGATGATAGGATAGAGTTCCGAAGCCAGAAGCTTGAGGGAGGACAGTGCGACGTACAGAATCTGGAGGGCTTTTGTGCGGTCTTCTTTCACCACCTTCCACGGTTCGGTGGTGCTCAGAAAACGATTCGCGTCGTAGCCCTGAGATACGATCTGCCGACAGGCCTCCTGCAGCTCCACTTTTTCGAAGAGATGCTTGATATCAATGTGTCTGTCTTGAGCCTTCGCCACCAGCTCGGAAAAATCTTCGGGGAGATCTCCCTCGACAAATTCGAACTTGTTGCCGGCAAAACGGGAAACTCCTACTAGAGTCCGGTTTACAAAATTGCCTATCGTGTCATTTAGGTCATTGTTCACTTTTTCGGAAAATGATTCCCACCCAAAGTTCACATCGCCGGCTTCCGGACGCAGGGAGATTAGCGCAAACCTCCAGTAATCTGCGGAGAGCAACTGGAGCGCTTCATCCGTCCATATTCCGACGCGTCGACTCTTGGAAAATTTCTGCCCCTCAAAGTTCAGAAACTCTGTCGAGCTGATTAGGTTGGGCTCGTTGTATTTCTTACCAGAGGCTCGTAATAATGACGGCAGGATGATCGCGTGGAAAGGGATGTTGTCCTTACCGATGAAGAACGAAGTCTTTGTGGATGGATCGAGCCAGTACTCTTTCCATTTTTCCGGTGTTCCTTCTCGTTCAAAATATTCGATCACTGCAGAGACATAACCCAAGACAGCATCCATCCAGACATAGATTGTTTTGTCCTCGGCTCCGGGGAAGGGAGCCTTGATGCCCCACTTGGAATCTCTGGTAATCGACCGAGGTCGCAAACCATCTTTGATCCAGCCTCGGGAGAACTTTATCACGTTCGATGAAAGCTCCGCCCGGGCCAAGAAGTCTGAAATGTAATCCGATAATTTGGGGAGATCGAAGAACCACTGCTTTGTTTCTCGTAAGACAGTGGGATTTTTGCAAATGACGCAGTAGGCGTTGATCAATTTCTCGGCGTCAAGAGGTCGGCCGCAATTGTCACACTGATCCCCTCGCGCACGCTCGAACCCGCAATAGGGACAAGTACCTTCGACGAACCGGTCTGGAAGAAACCTCTCGTCGTGAGTGCAATAATGAATTCTTTCGATCTGAGTGAAAATGTAAGAATCGTTGTTGTAAATCTCTTTGTAGAGTTCGCGGGTAAACTTCCAGTGGGCTTCCGAATCAGTGCGCGTATAGTTATCATAAGAAATGTTCCACTTTCTGAAGATCTCGG
>JASHXQ010000107.1 GCA_030043455.1 Nitrososphaerales archaeon
CTTCAACTGCCCCGCTCTGGCCATCATTTCGATCCCTTGAGCCAGGGAATCCAGATCACTGTCATAGCCTACAGCAGAATGATATTCCTGAAATTTGGAGCGATCTTTGATACCGGCAAACAGTTTTTCCCGGAGGATCTTCCATTTCTCCAGGGCGGCGGGAGTTACAGGCTGGTACTCGGGAAAGCCCGCAGCTCTGGCAAACCGGGTGGAGCCGCTACCACCGAGCATGACATGAGGATAGATCTCCATTACCTTCCGAGCCACGGAAATGGGATTGCGGGTCATGGTAAGTCCAGTAACTGCGCCGCATCGGAAGGTGTTCCCAACCATGAAACTTGCATCCAGTTCAGCCACACCTTCAATGTTGGGTAAGCCTCCCGTCCCGACGTTATCTGCCGTCGGATCGTCCTCGACCGCCCGGATGCCATGTTCTACCGCATCCAGCGACGAACCTGTTTTCTTCAGCGACTCCAAGCCGACAGAGATCGCGCTCCTTCCATACTTCCAGTTAGAAATTATCACAGGATCGATCAAAATAATTGTCCCTGCCAGCTTCAGCCATCGCACTGAGAAAAAACTGAGTTTAAGATTTTACAGGCCGGTAATCGAATCCAAACGCGTGGGGCGGCCAATCTAATCACGTACAGAAAATTGGTGCTCACGGATCTTCGCTAGGATTCCTGGGAAGGTGAAAAACTTCGGAGTCTTGCGGTTCTGGGCCGGAATAGACACCGAATTTGAATAATTTTCACTTTGATTGGTGAAAACTCCAAACCTCGAACGTGGGACATTGCAATTGTACTGACCGGCGCAAAGGATAATAAATCGCCTAACATGCGCTCTAATTCGACATTATAGTTTGGCTACTTCACCCAAGTTATTCGTCCGAAATGCGACGGGT
Source organism: Nitrososphaerales archaeon (assembly GCA_030043455.1). The sequence continues at coordinate 905 of JASHXQ010000107.1, forward strand.
CTGGTTCGAGATTTTGGTGCAACTGACGTGTTACTCTTTGCGTCAGCGATGGTATTTGCCTTAGTGTATACCACTGTGCAATTTGCCTGGTTCTACGGCAACACAGACGGCGCGGATATGACTACCTCCCTTCTGGTGGCGGCCGTACCTTTCGTCTTCCTCATGTGTACTTACTACGTTATCTCGATCGTGATGCCCAGAACGGGTTCGGATTATGTGTGGGTGAGCCGCATCCTCTCGCCTACCGTGGGTTTTGTCTGGTCCCTCATCTACATGCTCATGATTTTCCTGACGGGCTACGTCGCCCAGGTGGTCGCATGGACCTACGCCTTTTCGATCAGTCTTTCGACGGGTGGCTTGCTCAGTAATTCTGCGTCTCTGACAAATTTTGGTAACTTTCTGAGCTCGGATAACGGCACTTTTCTGCTCTTCATCATTTTCTCTATCTTTTGTGGTGCGTTTGCGATTTTTGGCTCTAGGTTGATCAAAGGCTTGCTTTACGTTTCTTGGATCGCTGCCATTGTTGGCATTGGCACCATGTGGGCAATCCTTGGAACCACCAGCAATGCGACTTTTACAGCTCACTGGAACGCGATGCTCAGCAGTCTTGGTTCCAGCGCGACCTACGCTGCCGTGGCTAGTACCGCTGTTGCCCATGGGGCGTCCACAAGCATTACCGGATTGAGCGGGATCGTGGCTGCGCTACCTCTCGCGGCACTTTTCCTCTTTGGGTCAAACAATGTCAACGCATTTGCTGGAGAAATGAAGAATATCAAACGCACGGTCCCGATTGCAATGTTCGTGTCGCTTGCCTTGGGGATTGTTTACTGGTCTATCACTGCCACGCTGACTCTGAATACTGTTAACGCACACTGGATGACACAGGTAGGCTACGCTTTCGAGAATTCGGGTGCCAACCCCGCCGCTTACGGGTTGCCCTTCCCGCCCTCACAACCGCTCTTCCTTGCAGTAGCCGCCTATCCGAATACCGGCCTGATCTACTTCATGTTCTTTACTTACCTTCTCGGGTCTCTGGCGCCGATCTTTACTTTCTTCTGGGTGCCTAGCAAGTACATCTTTGCTTGGTCCTTCGATCGCGTTGTCCCCACAAAGTTCTCCGATGTGGCACAGAGGTTTAGCACTCCGTATGTTGCGATCATAACCCTCTCAGTACTAGGCGTGCTATTCTCCATTCCTTACGCTTTCTACAGCTGGGGTAGCACCTTTACGTTCGGCTCGGTCATCTGGGGAGTCTGCCTGATCGTTCCAGGGATCGCACTCGCCATCTTCCCGTGGGTGAAGAAGGAAATGTTCAACTCGGCGCCTGGGTTCACGGGGAAGAGGGTCGGGGGCTTTCCGATAATCTCGATCTTTGGCATCCTGACCGCGATTGGCTTTGGATACTTGGGCTATATCGCCTTCAGCAACGCACTCTACGGTAACGGTGCGGTCGGTGGTATCAACCTCTTCACGGATGAGCTCGTCGCTACGATCATCGCCATCGGTATAATCATCTACGCTGTTTCGTACTACTACCACAAGTCACGCGGCATGAACATCCGCCTAGCCTTCAACGAAATCCCGCCCGAATAGACAAGGCTTGGGAGGATCACGCGAAAGCTAGACGAGCTTTCGCTGCCCTTTTCTTTTTTCCAGTACTGGGACTAGCTTAGACGGCTATTTTCGACGCCAGCGACTCTGCCCATTGCGCAAAGACCCCGCCGTCTATCAAGAAGGGCGTTCCGGTGATGAAAGAGGAACGGTCCGTTGCGAGGAACAACACCAGATCTGCGACTTCGTCTGGCCGGCCGATCCTACCCAGAGGATAGATCTTGTTGTAGGCTTTCCTTGCCTTTTCAGGATCCGGAGCCCTTGCGAATTCCTTGGCTTGCATTGCCGTGTCGATTGAGCCGGGGCAGATACAGTTTACCCTGATTCCATATTGGGCCAGATCTAGGGCAGAGGCCTTGGTAAGGCCGATCACGCCGTGCTTCGAGGCAGAATACGCTGCCGACTCCAGGGCACCGGCGACTCCGAGGCTGGAAGAAGTGTTCACAATCACTCCTCGCGTCTCTTTCAGATAAGGTACGGCATACTTGGTCCCCAGAAACGCCCCTCGCAGATTCACTGCAATAATGCGATCCCACACCTCGGTGGGAGTATCTTCGATGGAGGTCCATTCATAGATTCCAGCATTGTTGAAAATCACATCGAGCTTTCCAAATTTCTCGACCGTAGTGCGGATCACAGTTTGTACGTCGTCTTCGTTTGCGACATCCGCTCTCACAAAGCTCGAGCGGTCCTTGCCAAACTTCTGCGAGATTATTTCGACTGTGTTATTCCCTCCCTCCTGGGAAATGTCAGCGACAACGACCTTCGCACCTTCCTCCGCGAACAGGAGCGCAGTGGCCCTCCCGATCCCGGAACCAGCACCAGTAACAATAGTGATTTTATCTTCGAGCTCGTGCAGTTTCATCCAGTTTTTCCAAAAGCCCGCTAGAGAACTGAGTTGTTATTGTTTTTCGTACGGATGAGTTTTGCCCTAAATGCCGAGGGCCACCATAGCCTCTTTACATATACGCGGGAGCAATTGCAATAGCGGGATTACATCAATTATTGTGAAGTCAAATGGAAGATACGAGATCTTCATTTTCCTTAAATGGTTCTGGAATTTGCAAAAATCCCTCTCACTCTCAGGGCTGTTTCTTGTTCAGCGAATCGACATCGATCTTTTCGAATTCTTTGGCGAAGGCAGCCATGTAGTCTGCGAACTTTCGAATAAGCTCGTTGCCAGTAGCCTCCAGTTTTGGGAGCTCTTCAGGCTTGACGTACGGCCCGGAGGAAAGGTCGATTTCCCAGGCGTCGACGGGAATCGTCACCGTCGCACCGTGGAACTTGAAATTAGTAAAAACTACTGGTGTGATCTGATCCCCAAAGATCTTTCTCGTCGGATTATCACCCCACTCACCGCGGTGAGTCTCCTCCCTCAAGTCAACATTGTCCTTACCGTGGATCGCAACACCGAGCGACATTTCCTGAATATAGTCCGAGCCTGCGGGATACATCCCCAGATCCTTGGCAGTTGTCCACCAATCGATGATCGCGACCAACATCCCGAGTTTCCGGACGTTGCGGCCAGCTCGAGTCAAAGCCTCCCTATTGCCTCCGTGACCGTTGATGAACAGGACCTTTCTGACACCGTTCTTTCTCAAGCTGGTCAGGATATCCGTGTAATACATTTCCAAAACTCCGGGACTGATCCCGATCGAGCCCGGATAATCGGACATCTTGTCGTCCTCCCCGTAGGTGGTTACCGGAAGGACTAGCATTCCGATCCTTTTTCCCACCTCGTCAGCTAATTTTTCTGGAGCGGTCGTGTCAATCCCGATCGGCGTCGGGCCGTGGGCGTGCAAAGTTCCCGTGGGAACAATAACGGTATCAGATCTTTTGAAAGCCTCCTGAGCTTCCTTCCAAGACATGTCGGCAAGTTTGTACTTCATAACGTAACGACTTTGAGAAGCATGGGTGTTTTATTGCTTATTGACTAAAACCATCTTTCTTTGATCGGTCCCCAAGACATCTTATTGATCTAGTTTAACTAGATCGACTTTATAACTAAAGTTAATCCGTATGTAACTTATGGGTACCGTAGCGATAAAGAAAGTTGACGAGCAGCTTTATCGGAAGGTGAAGGCCTTGGCGTCTCTCAGAGGTAGTACTATCGGTGAAGCTGTAAACGAGGCCTTATCTCTCTGGGTTCAACTAGCCGGAAGGGGTGGTTCAATTGATAAATGGCTTGAATTAGAAAAGGAGTCGAAGGAGGATAACGAGATATTTGAAAAAGAAAAGCAGCTACTTCTGAAAGAGCATAGGGGGCAATACGTGGCAATTGCGCATGGAAAAATTGTCGGGACTTTCAACTCGACAAGGGAAGCCTACCAAGTGATTTCGAAGGAAAACGCAAAACACGGAATTGTGACTCGCATCGAGGAAAAGCCAACAAAGGTCGTAGATCTTGGTTGGTCGATAACCGAGCAGTTTGTCTAATGAAACTTAAATCGAAATTCAGCAACGACGAGACTCCGGAATTTCCAGAGTTGAAAGCCATGCTCTCAGATCCTCTTTCACAACAGTCGATAGAAATTAGGGCGAAAATAGATACCGGCTTTTCGGGGAGCTTACTAATCGGTTTGGAAGATTATACCAGAGTCGGATTGCAGTTTCACGAGGAGCCCGAAAACACCGCGGTCGGAAGGTTAACGAGTGGGGCCTCGGTATCGCTCAAAGTTTCTCAAGGTATCTTGAAACTCGGTGACACCGAGCGAATACCGTGTACTGTATACACTACCCCCCTTCTAATGAGACCCTTGATCGGAAGACAGCTTCTTAATTTGTGGAAAATCTCACTTGATGGTCAAAAAGGCTTGATGGAAATAGAAACCTAAGTCAGTGTGCCTCGATTCAAAGCTCTTAAAGAACCAAATCCGATGAGCAGGAACTCGCGAAATGAAAAAGAGAGCCTTTGTTTCAGTTGACATGGAAGGACTACCTCACATCACTTCCAACGAGCACATGGAGCCCGGGAAACACCTCTACGACGAGGCCCGGTCCATCATGACAGAGTGTGTCCTTGCCATGGTGGACGAACTCCATGAATCCGGTTTTGAGATCGTGGTGGTCGCGGACAGCCACGGCCCGAAAGTAAATCTCATACCGGAAAGGGTGCCTGGTTTTGTAGAAGTCGTCCGGGGAAATCCGAGATCCATTTCGATGGTTGCAGGAGCTAAGGGCTGCGACGCCGCGATGTTTCTAGGGTACCATGCTAAGCCCGGTACGCCTAACTCTACTTTCGATCACACCATCAGCAGTAGGGTAATCCGGACTCTAAAATTCAATGGCGAAGAGTCGAGTGAGTTTTACATGAATGCCGCGACGCTGGGAGAACAGGGCATCCCGGTGATCCTTGTGGCAGGTGACAGCGCGCTCCTTGCCGAGGATGTGGCCAAGCACACTCC
>JASHXQ010000108.1 GCA_030043455.1 Nitrososphaerales archaeon
ATCTTCGCCTTCCCCTCAGACCGTGGAAGGTGGACAATAGGAGCATTTACCCGCATCGAGGAATTCGAGGAAGCTTCGATCTTTTTCTACTACGAGCAGGATTCGCGTCCGGAGCAGAACTTCGTGGGATATTCTACTGCGAAGGCTCAGGCATTTTTCACGAACCGCACGGATGAGCATGGAAATTTCTTTGTAAAAATTATCAGGCTCAAGAACCAGCATCCGCTAGTGGATACTGATTGACGGATTCTCGGGAGGAGGCGAAGGGGTCTCTTTCCCGTAGATCTTTCAACGGCAACCTTCTAAGCTGTTCCGCTCACAAATTAGGATCGAGAATTGTTCTTGCCCTAGATCTTCCTTACCACAAAAACACTGACGGATTGGTTCTTGAATCAATCGAACTACTGAAAAAAGTCTCTGATTTCGTCTGCGCTGTAAAATGCAACTTTCATTTGATCATCCCACTTTCAATGAACGAGCTTGCAAAATTGAACGAGGAGATCCACTCGAGAGGGCTTCTTTCCATTGCCGACATCAAGCTCAATGATATTGCCAACACAAACGAGGTGGCTGCTAACTATCTGTGGGATGCTGGGTTTGACGCGGTGATTGCAAATCCCTTTGTCGGGTTTATTGGTGGCTTGGACGTTGTGTTTGATGCCGCCAATCTCCGGGATAGAGGGGTAGTCACGCTCGCCTATATGAGCCACCCCGGGGCGGATGAGGGTTATGGACTAGAGCTGAAAGGTGGCTCTACACTTTTTCAGCTAATGCTGAAGAGGGCCAACGAATGGGGATCAGATGGAGTGGTAATCGGAAGTACTCGAGCCGAAAGGGTCGCTCAAGCCCGGTCGGTTCTGAAGAGCAGTGTAAGGATCATCTCACCGGGCTCAGGTGCCCAGGGGGGTGACGCGGAAGCTTCCCTGAAAGCGGGGGCAGATTATCTCATTTATGGGCGAAGCATCATTACTTCCAAAGATCCGGCCACCGAAGCTAAGCGGATTTTCCAGTCGATGCAGAAGTTTCCTGCCTAGAGAGAAAAGTGTTGGCCTCTCGCAACACGTTCTTAGCGTTTTCAAAGGTTAAACGCCGCTGTAACTGATCATAAGTAAGCCAGTCATACCCCGAGTGCTCAAAGGAAATTCGGACCTTACTTTCGGAAGTTTGCGCTAGGAAAAAAATTACCCGCTTGTGCGCCAGACTATTCTGTCTCCTGTATTGGTATTCTATCTCCTTTCTGAAATTGGGGATGAACGATTCCACTCTAATCCCAGTTTCTTCAAAGATCTCTCTCCTGGCGGCCTGCTCTTCCGTTTCTCCCTTCTCAACAGCTCCCTTGGGAAAGTCCCAATGCCCCGCCGGATAATGAAGCACCAGAAAAAACCGAGTAGCTCGGGTAGAATCATCCCTGAAGACAAGCGCCCCAGCCGATATCTCCTCGATCAACTAGAATCTATTTTCCCTTGGTTTGTAAAGAGACCAGAGGCTTCCATTGCTATAAAAAACAATCGACCCCTCAACAGCTTGAATGAAAGACTATCAAATTTTGTTCATTGCTTCACAATTGTTTTCGAGTGCGGTTGAGCTTCATTCCAAAGAAATTCGAAATAGTTCTTCGCAAAGGAGGCAAGACCGGCGTGGTCTGACCAGATGGCAAGTGCGTCCCTGTTTTCGGAGCTCCGCCCTAACAACAAGATCACTTCTGTTGCGTCCACGATCACTCCCCCACCAAACATGTTCTCTTTCATGCGGAGCTCGGCAAGCGAGGATATCTTCGCGATGGATCTTTCGTTGATTTCTCCGCTCATGAGGATCCTCACATTTACTCCGGCAGCCTTCACGTTGGTTAGAGCGGGAATTACCAAATCCACCACAGAGTTCAAGGCGGGTGGTATTACAACGAGCAACTCTTTCTGACAGCGATCTATTGACTCGGTGATCTTTGCAATAATGTTGTAATCCCCCCTGATAATCCAGATGTCCGGTCGTTCTTGAGTTTCTTTTTTCTCATAGAGGGGCATGAGCTCACTCAGGAGGTGATCTTCGTTTTCTTTCAATTCAGCTTCCATGCGAAACCGCAGGGCTTGAAGGGCGGTAGAAGGAGACTTGGGAAAATATCTCGTGGGACGACTGTGTTGCGATTCTACCCAACCCTTACGTTCCAGATTTCCCAGCACTTCATAGATCTTGGAAACAGGAACATCCGAATCCCTGCTGACCTCACTCGCTTGGACTCCTGGTTGAGCCAATAGACTCACATACGCCTTGATCTCGTAGTCAGTCAGCCCAAGATCCTGCAGTATTCGTCTTGTCTTTTCGCCTACTTCGGGTCTCGTGCTCAAGAAAGCGTCGAACGTTAAAGACTGAGCTGACTGTTTATTTCAGCATAACAGTCCGGAATTTAGGAGGGAGTACTTACTGTTTGGGTCCGAGCCGTCGAACGTAGAGAATCGTTCCAACGACTATCACAAATCCTACTATTATCGGAATGCCGTACCTCAGAGTAATGTCGTCATTGATGGTTACGAGCGTCTGAGTGCTGTTTCCCTTCACTAGATGATTTTGGTAGTAAAAGGTCAAATTTCCTTTCGGGATAACATACCCGATCGGCTCGTTGGTCGTAACAGTAAAGCTGTGAATAGCTGTCTGGTTTGCGGCGATATTGCCAAAATTGTAAGAGGCTGTACCGCCGCTCACTATGGACAACTGTTTAGGCAAAACGATTGAAAATGAGACGTTGTTTATCACGACATTGGATGGATTCGTGACAGTTTCCACTACCTGAATGTCATGGTCTTCCTCAACTTTCGGCCCCGCGAAAGTGATGTTAGCTGTTGGCAGACCGTAGACCGACACGCTAGTTATATTGGAGGTAGCAGTCTGATTCGCACCAGCAAAGAGAAAAGTTGCCGTAGCGGAACTTGTATTGTAAGTCCCTTGAGTACCAGTAAGATACCCGCCTAAGGCCTGGTTTATGGACTGACCGCTGCTTAGAACCGAAGGCGTAGAGACATTTCCCGCACTCGTGATCGCAATAAAGGAATCATTGACATTACTCAAACTTGGAAAATAAACCGGATAAGTTCCGTGATTTACCACACCTACGGAAACCGTCAGGTTAGTCCCCTGAAAGCCAACGGCCGGCCCTACCACTTTGTTGACCACCACTCCCAAGGGTAAACCCCATCCCCCGCTGTAGTGAACAATCGTCTCGTTATTCCACGACGCGGAAATATTCGCGGGTTGGAAGAGAATATTCTGATCGGGGGATGTAACATTCAGGGAGTAGACGAAGGTCATGTTGGAGCTTCCCGCGAGCGACGAGATATTGACTTTAACTGAGGATCCCTCGTTTA
>JASHXQ010000109.1 GCA_030043455.1 Nitrososphaerales archaeon
TGCGATTCGTCTTCAAAAATCGGTTCGTTACATTTCTTACAAGTTCCCAGCATGATCCTCAAAGTGTCGGGGCCATTGATTACTATGAAAATAAAGGCTTCGAGTAACTTTCATAGCTAAGAAAAAGTCTTCTGAATGATCAGGCTTTCCCGTATTAGGGCTCTGATATTATACGAGGCTCCGAGGGATTTGCAGAATTATCGTCCTCGAGATAGCGGAGGAAATTCGCAAATTCTGTCATGCCAGCCAACAACGACTTGACGTACATCTTGGCCACCTCCCGGCTCATTTCTGGCTGTTGATCTAGGTCTTGTGCCAACACTTCCATGCGGATCAAAAGGGTTTGAAATCTTTGTCGACTCTGAACAATGGCATCTGCATACTGGATTGCACTCAAGTTAGTCTGGCCCTCGAACGTATCGAATTTCTAAGCTTTCTGGAAGAATCTTCCCTCTTTCAGTTTCCGTAAAAATTGTTTTTCAATTATGGTATTTGCTTTTTTAATTCCGGGCATTCCAAATCAGCACGTCTTTCATCGAAAGCTTCTCGTCAGATGTGAAATAGCTGTTCGGACAAGTTAAGAAGGATCTAGGCGTACGGACCGGAATAGCCGGCTTCTCTGACTCGCGCAATCGCATTCAAGGTAGCGTCGGAATAATTGTTTTCCTTCGCGAGCCACTTGGCGAGATCTTCCGCCCCCACGATTCCCGCGAGCATCCCCTTTTCATTGATCACGACGGTCCGCCTCACCTGAAAGGTACTCATCCTCTCTGCCACCTCGGAGATCCGCGAGTTGGTATGCACCACGACCAGAGGTGTGCTCATGATATCCTCGACGAGCACCCTTGATGGATCGACTCCTTCTGCGGTGATCTTGTTCAGAATGTCACGCTCGGTGACAATGCCAACGGCTACCTGTTCGTCTAGTACCACGAGGCACCCGGCGTTGTTTTTGACCATGAGAGAGACCGCATCCTTCACGGTGGTGCCCACTTTCGTCGAGAGTACACTGGCCGCCATAATTTCTTCTGCAAAGTGCTCGGAGGATTTCTGCTCCATGTGATCTGGCTGTCCTTTTCTCGCAAAAAGTAGGTAGGAATGTGCTGGATAAAGTGCGCTCCGGCATTACTTAATTGAGCTGAACACGGGATTCTGATTGCAGCTATACCGGCGTAGGGAGCAACTCGACTCCGTCTCTATTACAATGTCGCCAAGCTCATCCAGATTGGAGCTGGGTCATCCAAATCTGACGGGGTCCAATGAAGGTCGAAGGTCACTTAGATAATCTTCCCCGTTTATGATCGACTTGATTAGGAAGGCCGTTGCTGGCGCAAGGGTAACCCCCAGCCTGCAATTCCCCGACGCCACGTACGCGTTATCCCATCCGGGGATCGCCCCCACGAGTGGAAACTGATCCGGAGTGCACGGTCGAAAGCCAATCCCTTCGTCGATCACCTTCAACGAATTTGGATCAACTGCATGTTTTTTCACGATGTCGAAGAGCCACTTTCGTCGTGCCGGGCCGTATTCTTTCTTGAAGCCCACCATCTCGAAGAAGCTTGTGATGCGCAGCGTCGACTCGTTGTGCTGTGCGAGTGCTATACCGTAATCTTCCAAAAGCATGGGTCGCTTCACGAGTGTTTTCCCTCCGGTGTCAAAGATCATCGCGAGCCCACTCGCGGGTAGGATCTTGGCATCGTAGTGAAGCTGTGCGCAGAGCGGTCCCGTCCAAGAGCCGGACGCGACGACGATTTTGTCTGCAGCAAGGAGCTTTCCATCAAGTGAAACTATGACTTTGCGACGATCCGACTCGAGTCTTGCCTCTTTTCCTCTAAGAACCTCCACACCCATTTTTTCTACCCGCTCGTAAAGTAGCGAGACAAGTTTCCTGGGATTAATCGACAGCTCTCCCGGCAGCTCTACTCCGCCCTCGAGTCCTCTCAGCCCTAAATCTTCGATCTCCTTCTTTTCGAGAAATCGTCCATGGTATCGCTCTGCAAAGCTCTTCGCATCTTCAGCCCTCGAGTATAGTCCGAGCACTCCCGGAACAATATCCGGGTTCAGATTCTCCTCCCTAAAAAATTCCTCATAAAGCCGGAGGCTCGCACCTCCGAACTTGATCGTCTTGTCCTCAAAACCGGTCAGACCCCTGCGCAGCGATGTCCAGTACCATGAGGGATTACTGATCACCTGCCCGAGAGAAAAGTAAAGTGCGCCCTGACGGCGCAGAGAAGCTGCCACGAGTAAGCTCAGGCCCAGCTGAGGAGTCGGAGCGAAAGACGGCGTGAGAAGCCCGGCGTTGTATACCGAGGCTTCCTTGAAAACGACGTCCCTCTCTATGAGCGTTACCTGATGATGATCTCTTCGCAGATAATATGCTGCAAACAGTCCGGTGACTCCGCCACCGAGTATCGCGACGTGCAAAGTAAAGGGGATACCTTCGCTACTTCTGGAGTTGAGCTAGGAGATCCTTCAGTTTTCTTTCCTCGTTTGCACTCAGCGGCATCAGTGGGCTGCGGGCCATTCCCACTTTCTTGCCCCGGAGATTTAGAGCAGCCTTGGAGAGCTGCACGAATTTGCCACTGTCCTCGAGAAAGTTGAGGATTGGGAGGATTCTCTCGTACACCTCCCGGGCTTCTGTGAGCTTGCCTGCCTTGTACAGCCGATAGATCGCCGAGGTCTCTTGGGGTAAAAAGTTCGCAGCGACGCAGATGAAGCCGGTCGCGCCCATGAGATAAGATTCGAGCGCCATGTTGTCCCCACCACAGAAGACCGTCATCCGGTCGCCGGTAAGTTTCCGGATTTTCCAGATGCGTGTGATGTCTCCAGAACTTTCCTTCACGTACTTCACGTTGGGAAATTCTGCGAATTTCGCGATCAACTCGGGGGGCATGTCCACCTTCGCAACCGCGGGATTGTTGTACACCATTACCGGAATGGAGATCGCCTCGGAGATCATCCGGTAGTGATTCAAAAGCCCTTCTTCCGTCGGACGATGATAATACGGCGGAACGACCACCACTCCGTCTGCCCCGACGTTTTCGGCGTACTTCGAGAGTGCTACAGATTGCTTGGTGGCGCAAGCTGAGGTCCCGGCAAGTATAGGCACTCTCTTGTTCGCGTGTTCAACCACGGTCTCTATGATCTGCCTGTGCTCTTCTGGAGTGAGGTAGGCAAATTCTCCGGTACTGCCTCCCACAAAAATGCCGTCCACCTGATTTTCGATGAAATAATCTACGAGATTTTTCAGTGAATCCAGATTTACCCGGTCAGCCTCGTCGAACGGAGTAACCGTCACGACGTAAGTGCCCTCTAATTTTCTGGTCATTTTCCTTGTCTTCTGACGATCGGACTCTACGTTACGGTCGGATTTTGTACTTTGTGCTTTTTCCCCGGCATGGGTGTCGGTCCAACAATTAGAACATAAGGATAGATGGAGATCAGGAAGGTCTGCCATACCTCCGCTGCATTTCGTCGGTAAATTTCACAATCAGCTGTTCGATGAATTTGGTGAACAATTCTTCCGACTTCATCACGCTGTCCAGATTCTCCCGAATTTCTTCTTTGATTTCGAGTAGAAACTTGTCGGGCTTTATTTCAGAAGACCTTGAATACAGCTCAGTCAGCCGGGATATTCCATCGATCAAGCGCATCGCTCCGTAGGTATGGGGTTCATCGAGTGATCCCCTGGCGGCCGTGACGAGAAAGATCGAATACTCAAAGAGAAATCCGTCAATGTCTTTATTGGAATTGTCGTTCATTGCCAGTCCCCTCACTCAAACCCAGGAGACCCGTAGCGTTCCAGGTAAGTTTGCTGGTCGCGTTTCTCCTTTCTTAAAGGAGGCTGCTCGTGCCCGGGATAGCCCACAGACACCATCAATTCTGTTCTCGTGTCTTGAGGCA
>JASHXQ010000110.1 GCA_030043455.1 Nitrososphaerales archaeon
AACACTCCTTCCGCAAACCGCCGGAAAAAACGGGACATGCCATTCTCCAGCACCTTGCCTCTAGGACTCAAAAGGGCTGCGTTTTCGTCAATCCCGTGGGCGAGGGAGAGAAGATCGTTCTCGTCCCCGCCGGTGCCATGGAGGACGAGCAGAGTGGAAGTATCTGGAGACTTGCCCGGGATGAAGCGATGGATGAACCCGAGCTTGTCAGTATCGACTATGGAGAATCGCCAACCTGTTGTTCAAACTTCCGTCACGTCCTCTCTGGACTTGCCTACGAAAATCTTTCCAAAATAGATGTTGTCTCGATCTCTTAGCTTCAGAAGCTCTCCTGCCAATTTCTTCTCGGCTCTCGGGGTCGCCGTGTTGATTCCGAGGGCAGTGTACCACGAAAGGATGGCATAGATAAAGAGCGAGGCAAAAAAGAAGTTCTTGGGACCTGTTTTCTCTTCCAAGATGTTTAGGACAAATATGGCTAGGGAAGCTCCACCAGAAATGGAGTATACAAGTCCAAGCCAGTAGTATTGCAGGTTGGAATTGTCAATCTGCCGAATCCGGATCGTGCCGTTGAGCAACGGCGTCACGATAGTGAGGAGCGGCAGAAAGAGGATTGCCAGAAAATACTCTGGAACGATGATTTTAGACGATAGGAGGAACCGAGAGATTGGTAGTGTCCCCGTTGCCGCAGCGCTTCCAAAGAAATCTTGGAAATACCTTTGAATGAGCAGGGTGTACGCTAGGTTTAGGGCAAGTACGAGTCCCAGATCGACTAGAAAACTCCTGAAGGAAACGAGACTAAAGGTGCTAGCTGTGCTTTCCTTCAATTCCTCCCCGCCGACTACTTTTCCACTCGCGATCTTCTCGATGTCGGACGCTGATCCGGAAATCACAATTTTTCTTCGGAGAGGCTTTTTGCCGGTAAACAGCTGGATTAGTTTTACGAGAACGGTTCCGCCGAAAAAAAAGGTAAAAAGATAACCGAGCGCGACCCAAAGGGGAGAGGCTATTACCTCATTCAGGGTGGCTGTGGTAATCGAAGTAATACTCGGCAGTCCGAGGCGATGCGGAATAACCCGGTGTAGGACTAGCACGGTGAGCGCATAGATCCCCACGAAGGCAAACGGTGCAAGCCACAGGAGCACGATCCGGAGACTTCGGTGCAAAACGTCCCGATTCCCCAGTCACTTGAAGCCGGGGACTTTAAACTATCTTTGTAGAGTCAAATTTGTTTCCATATTTTTCAAGATACACAATTTCTTCGAGGGGCCTGCGGTTCTTCTTTTTCCCGGTAATTTTCTTCGCAGGATACCCAAAGCCGACGATGACAGAGACTTCCAGATTGGAGGGGATCCCGTAATCTCTTCGCATCTTTCCCCCATCGAATCCTGTGTAGAGACGCGACGCGACCCCAAAACTCCACGCAGCAACCTGCATGTCCTGCACCACTCTTCCCGCATCGATCAGATGAAAACCCAGCTTGGGGTCCGTGAGGACGATCACCGCGAAATTGGCTCCACGCACCCACTGCCCTGAGGTACTGTCTTGAGCAAGCTGTTGTATGTTCTTAGGATCCTCTACCAGGATGAATCGCCAGTGTTGCGCATTAATACCGCTCCCCGTCCGGCGGGCAGCTTCCAGCGTCTTCAATTTTACATCCTTTGGAACGGGCTTTGAGGCGTACTCTTTCACGTCCAGCTTCGTGATCACGGCATCGTAAGCATCCATTTACCAGATTACCCTGAATGGGGAAGTTGTGTCTATCTTAAAACTGAATCTCTGTCGTTAACCAGGAGCAATCTACGAGAATCTTTTCTACTTCGGCTCCCTCTTCTGACCCTTGATCTTGGATGTCTGCGAAACCTCTCGTCTTTGTCGTCCAAAAACACCAGGCGACCTCCCTTCACTACGATTTTCGTCTGGAGATCGGAGGCGTCATGCCCTCCTGGTCAATCCCGAAGGGCCCTTCCCTCGACCCAAGCATCCGGCGGCTCGCCATGCCCACCTCGGATCATCCGATGGAGTACCGGACCTTTGAGGGGGTGTTGCCCAGAGGAGAATATGGTGCCGGTCCCGTGATGATCTGGGACGACGGAACGTACGATGCAGAACAGGAAGTGGAGAAGGGTGTTCGCGAGGAAGTCTTTGATCCCAAATGGGGCGACAAGGTGATGGGGGACGGTCTGAAGGCGGGCAATCTGAAATTCCGCCTCTACGGAAAAAAACTCCAAGGATCCTTCGCACTCGTGCGGACAAAAGGTATGGGCAGTAGCGAACGCGAGGCATGGCTCTTCATCAAGCACAAGGATCAGTTTGCAAAGAAAGGATACGACGCCAACGACTACGATTTTTCAGCAACCACCGGCAGATCAATGGAGCAGATACTGCTTGATGGACAGGATAAGGTGGTCAAGAGACTGGACTCTTTCAGGTGATCATTGCAAATTTGGCACACCTGCTCGTTGCGATGGAAAATCAACTTCTGGTCGTCGATAATCTGGAGGAAAAGCCCCGTCTCGAAAGCAAGCTGAAAGGCACCCACCCACAGTGTCTTGCGGTCGATCCTTTCAACTCGGAGAGAGTTTATCTCGCGACATACGGAGACGGACTGTTCTCCACTGATAACTCCGGGAGTGACTGGGAAAGGATCGGGGAGAAAGCACTCTTGCGAGACGTCACATCAGTTGCAGTTAGTTCGAACGAAAAGCGTGATGGCCACGGAGTTGCTTATGCGGGAACTGAACCGAGTGGGGTTTTTCGATCCGACGATGGCGGAAAAACTTGGGAAAAAGCAGGAGATCTGGAGAAACTCCCTTCATCGAGTTCCTGGAGCTTTCCTCCGAGACCGGACACCCACCACGCCCGTTTCATTGCGACCGATCCGACGAAATCCGGTCTGATTTACGTGGCGATTGAGGCGGGCGCCCTAATCAGATCCTGGGACGGTGGAGAGCAGTGGAAGGACCACGTGAAAACCGGGCCTTACGACAGTCACACTCTTGCCACCAACCCCAACGCGCCAGGCCGGGTGTACTCCGCAGCCGGAGATGGCTACTTTGAAAGTCGGGATTACGGCGAGACTTGGAAAAGTCTGACCACTGGACTGAGCCATCACTATCTATATTGCGTGACAGTCCATCCCTCAGATCCGAATATTGTGCTGGTTTCTGCTTCACCTGGGCCTTGGACCGCATACAACCCAGATCATGCTGAATCGCATTTGTACAGAAAAACCGCAGAAGATATCTGGAAAGAAGTTCATCCGGATCCAGATCACGAGGATGGCACCGTCTGCGCTTTCGCTCCCAACCCAAGAATCTCGGAGGAATTCTACGCGGCAAACAGCCTCGGCATCTACAGATCTTCCGATTCGGGCGTTAACTGGGAGAAGCTCTCTGTCATTTGGTCTGAAGATCTCAGACAAAATGTGTGGAGCATCGCCCTAATTAACGATTGAGCGATAAAGCCAGTCTATTTTCCCGGTGGACGGTATTGAGTCATTTTCTTTGCAGCCTGATCTACTTCTTCGACAGTGATTAGAGGAGTCAGCATGATCATTGTAGTTCCGCTGCTGTTGATCGCCGCAGAAAGTGCAACCGCACTTACTTGGTCCGGAATGTCGGCGATTCCCACGACATCGTGCTCTCCAAAAGTGTAGTAAAGAGATTCCAGCTTCCCACCTACACTCCTTATCGCTTGGTCAGCAGCTTCGCGCCTCTTCGAACCCCCTTCTTTCATAACTCCCTTCATGCCATCGACCGTGTACTTTGCCGAGAACAGATATTTCGACATGAGTCGGTTCGAAATAGACATCTGCTTTAATTATTTGTGGAGGACTTTCTGATATTTAGAGCAGAGAAATGGAAAATTTTTGTGATTACGGAGATCCCATTCCTGATAGATGATGATTGGAGTAGAAATCAGTCGATTACGATTTTTTGAAATCTTGATCTGATCTTTAGAGCACCCCAATCTCATCTTAGTTTGCAATGAGAAGAACGTATATCCCGCGGTTTTCGTTTGTGCTCCAGAATACTGCGTCTGAAGTGGGAAACCACCCGTCTAATTGAAATATTTGTGAGAGACTCCTTACGGATCCTTTAAGAATAAAATAAAAATCCCAAAAATACTCCCTTTATCGTCGTCAGCACCCCAGCACGATTGATTCGAAAATCGTAGCCTGGCGATGACATCGTAACCGAGGGCTTGACAAGAATTCAGTACAAGTATGTGGCTCTTAGCGTAACCACAGTTGGTACTCTCATGGCGGGAGTCGACGCTAGAATTGTCCTTGTGGGTCTCCCCACTATTGCAACTGAACTCCACGCCGGGGTCGCAGATGTGATCTGGGTAAGCCAGGCTTATCTCTTCGCAAGCACTCTCGGACTCCTCCTAATCGGAAGGACCACCGATCTAGTCGGCCGGGTGAAGATCTACAACTACGGATTCATCGTCTTTACCGTAGGCTCCGCACTTGCCGCGCTTTCATTCACTTCACTCGAGCTGATCGTATCCAGGATGGTGCAGGGCCTCGGAGCTGCGATGATGATCACCAACGCCGCCGCGATCCTCACCGACGCCACACCCAGGAACGAGCTGGGCAAGATTCTGGGCATGAACAGCGTAGCCTACAGAATCGGCTCCATCACCGGATTGACACTGTCCGGAGTAATTCTGTCGCTCGCCGATTGGAGAGCGCTATTTTACATCAATATTCCGATCGGGATCTTTGGGACGGTCTGGGCCCACTACCGGCTGAAGGAGATCTCCACCAAAGACTCGTACCAGGGGATGGACTGGATTGGCTTTGGCTCCTTCGCGACCGGGCTGGGATTACTGCTTTTGGCGCTCACGTATCTGAGCTTCGGCCTCGCGGGCTATCTCCCCGGTTTTACTATGCTCTTCTCCGGGATCGGCTTGCTGCTCTTTTTCATATGGTACGAATTTCGCGGCAAGTTGACGACGCATCCACTGCTGGACATGAACCTCTTCAAGATCAGAGAGTTTGCCGGCGGGACCGTCGCGATGCTGTTCAATTCGATAGCCTGGTCCGGGATCTTAGTCATGGTATCCTTTTACCTCCAGGTGATCGTGGGCTACTCTCCACTCCAAACTGGAATCAGTCTCCTCGCCCTCGAATCCACCTTTATCTTTGTTGCCCCCACTGCAGGACGCTTGTCTGATCGCTACGGATCTAGGGCGTTCTGTGTGGCCGGGCTGAGCATCAGCAGCGTTGCCTTCTTCACCTTCGCCTTCGTCAACGCAAACTCGGGTGTTTCTGTAATCCTCATCGCTCTGGCTCTTCTTGGCTTCGGCACCGGAATGTGGGTCTCTCCCAACATCAGTTCAATCATGGGCTCGGTTCCGGCAAACCGGCGAGGCATCGCCTCCGGATTCCGAATCACTCTTTCCAACGTGGGCGACACGATCAGCTTCGGGCTGGCGGTCCTCTTGATGACGCTTGTAATCCCTTACAACGTCCTGAATAATTTGGTGGACAGTTACTCGCTTCCCGGGGCCGTTCTAATTGGAAAGGGAGAGTTTATCCACGGCTTTCAGCTCGTAGCAGTAGTGCTCGCGAGCATCAACACGATTGCAATCTTTCCCGCTACTCTTGCCAAGAAAAAAGGGATCCTTGCATCTCCAGCGAAACCCGGAGAGCCAGATAGAACTACCAGGCTGGATGCCAGAGATTAGGATGTCCACCTGGAATCCTGAGACCTATCTCCAATTCGAGAGGGAGCGAACCCTTCCCTGCCGGGATTTGGTCTCGCGAATTGAGTTGCAAGCTCCTTTGCAAATAGCCGATCTGGGCTGCGGTCCAGGAAACAGCACGGCCGTTCTTGCAGAAAGGTGGCCAGCGGCAAAGATCCTTGGTGTAGACAATTCCCCGGAGATGCTGAAGATGGGCAGATCATCCAAGATTAGGGCGGTATGGCTGGAAGCGGACATTCTCAATTGGAGTCCAGAGGAGTCGTTTGATTTAATCTTCTCGAATGCCGCTTTGCAGTGGGTTCCAGACCACGAAACTCTGATTCCGAAACTTTTCGGTTTTGTAACAAGAGACGGAGCGCTGGCTTTCCAAATGCCCACGCGTACCGATCTCTGGTTTGAGGTTCTGACGAAGCTCTTAGAAAGTCAGGCTTGGAAGCATCGGCT
>JASHXQ010000111.1 GCA_030043455.1 Nitrososphaerales archaeon
TTGGCGGGGCTGGCATTGGATATTTCGCAGCCACAGCCATTCAAGGCGCCGGGGTGGCGACGACCATCGTACCATTGATCCAGAATGTGATCGTCATCCTCCCGGCCATTATTCTCGGGATCGTCCTCCTGATGGGACTAGTACTCGAGGTGAGTTCAGGAGCCCAATTCGCGAGCTCGGACACCGTAAACTGGTTGCCGGTTACTGCGACAGAATACGTCACAGCCTCCGCACTTTCTCTGGTCCTGTATTATTCGGTGATACCCGTGGCTGCCCTCAGCGTTACCTTTTCTCTCTCGCTTGTCTTCGGTCTCGGGAACGCATGGTTACTCGCGGCGGTCCTTTCCATTTTTTCGATCATCGTGGCAACCAGCGTTCTGGAGATTCTTAGAGCGATCCTCAATCGGTTCTCCAGCTCGTTTTACAAAAGAGGAGGCAGAGCCGCAATTGTTCTGCGAATCGTTTCCGGGATATTGATCCTTGTGGTGTTCCAGTCCATCTTTTATCCCTCGGTCTACGAACACTTTCTAGGGGTCATTACTCCTACTCCGGGGCCCACCTGGTACGTTCCCATCCTTTGGGCTCCAGTGAGTGTGATCAGCTTGATTGCGGGAAACGTCCTAGATGCTGCAATTTTTGCCGTCTTGGTGGTAGTACTTTCCTGCGTTCTGTTCTCCATTGCCGTTTTTGCCAGGTCGAAGTACTGGGTGCCCATGCAACCGACGATCACGATTTCCTCCTCAGCCTACTCCCCAAAGACCAGTGCCATTTCCGTCATTCTAACTCAGGCAGAGCTTGCCATCGCGAAGAAAGATATCCGGGGTTTGTTGAGGAGGCGGGAAATGATCCGCTTGCTGGCCATGCCCTTTGTGTTTCTGGCGATCTCGTTCCTGAGCCCGGGAGCCGGAGGCTTTTCCTTCACGATCTATTTCGGTTTTTTCATCGTGGCCCTTCCGACACTTTTCATTGGAATTTCGGAAATCGGCGCGGAGGGAAGGTCGATCATCAACCTCTACCAGGCCCCGGTGAGTACCCGCGATTTTGTGATCGGCAAGTCGATTACGCCCTTGGTGTTCGGGTCCATCTTCGCGGGACTGATTTACTTCATAATAGCTATCTTCTCGCGCGCCCAACCCTTCCAGATTGGGATCTTTTTCGTCGCAGCTTTGGGGATAGCTCTGGAGATGGCTTTCCTTGGAACTTTGATCGGACTGCGCTTCCCCAACTTTTCTGAATCTCCAAGAGCCCAGTTCATTTCGCAGTCGGGATCTCTCATGGCGGTTCCGATAGCAGCGATAGTGGGAGGCGTTTCTCTCGCACCGCTGCTCGTCACCTTTATCCTGAACTTTGCCTCCTCCTTCCGACTGGTTGGATTCGTTGCTTCTATCGCGATAAGTCTGGTAGCTGCCTTTCTCTCCTACAGGCTGGCAGAGGGACAAGCTACGAAGTTGTTGTCACAACTTCCTCTGTAATGTCCCGTCAGACGCTTGCTCAGCTCATAAATACGTCTGAAACATCGCAAGCCCATTTCCGAAAATGTCTTCCGAACCTCTGCGCCGACTCCGGCCCTTCCACATCGTCGATGTCTTTGCGAATCAAAAATTCGCGGGAAACCAGCTCGCGGTGGTCAGAAATGCGATCGATTTCCCGGAAAATGAATTTCAGAAATTCGCCCGGGAAATGAATTTTTCAGAAACTACTTTCATTATGATCAATGAAGAGGAAATTTCCGGACAAACGGATATTCCTTTCAAGGTGCGCATCTTTACACCTCGAGTGGAGTTGCCCTTCGCCGGTCATCCGACACTCGGCACAGCATTTGTGATTCAACAATACCTCCTTCACAAGAAGGTCCCGAAGATCGTTCTCGATCTGAAAATAGGGCCGATCGAGGTTACACCCGAGTACGAACCTGAAGGCGATGGCGTAAAGCTTCTCTGGATGAAGCAGAATGAACCCAAGTTTTCGAAAGCTACCGCTAGTCCGGATCAGATTGCGAAAGTTCTGGGTTTGGCAAAATCGGATCTCGATCCAAGATATCCCATTGAAGAAGTGTCAACGGGACTTTTCGTCTTCATCGTCCCCTTGAAATCCATGAAAGCGCTGAAAAAATGTGTCGTGGATCGGGAGAAGTATTTCGCCCTCATTCGGAAGTCGAAGGCGAAAGCCCTTCTCGTTTTTGCCCCCGGTTCTCACGCCACCGCAAGCCAGCTAAGCGTGCGGATGTTCGGCGAATATCTCGGAGTGCCGGAAGATCCGGCGACAGGTTCTGCTAACGGATGCCTTGCAGGCTATCTATCACGACACGGCTACTTCGGATCGGATCGGGTAGACATCCAGGTGGATCAAGGATACGAGATCGGGAGGCCTTCAACGCTTTTCCTCCGGACCTCACCAGAAAAGAAACTTGTGAATGTCTCAGTAGGGGGCCATGTCGTCCCAGTTGCGGAGGGCGCACTGCTTTAACGACGAGTTTTGGTCGCGAGTGCAATCGCTAGAAGCATCATTCCTCCTCCTGCGATCATGGAGATCGTCACAGCCTCTTGAAGGAGCACAATGCCTCCAATCACGCTGACGATGGGTATAAGGTACAGCTGAATCGATAGTCTGGAGACAGCTCCTCGGCTCACGAGTGTGTAGAACACTGAGTAACCCAAGACCGTGCTCAATAAAGCCAGATAGAGCACAGAGACCCAGCCGTAGAATGACAGAGCTTCTGTTTGTTTGATTAGGCTCTGAGAAATCAAGGGAAGGAGCATGACCGTCCCTGTCAGCCCCGCCCAGATCGCAACGTGGAGTGCACCATACTTCTTCACGAGTGGTTTAGACAGTACTGTAAAAATCGCGTAAGCGAGGGCACTAACAACTATTTCAGCTGGACCTGCAAGTCCGGAGCTCGTCCCCTCCAGATTTCCTACCGCCAAGACGGAGGCCCCAAAAACGGCGAGGATTAGTGCAAGTACAACATTAAAGGTGATTTTTTCTTTCAGTACGTAGGCCGAAAGGGCAGTAATGAAGACTGGTCCAAGAGAAATCAATAATCCCGCCAGCCCTGCCGATACAGTAGTTTCAGCATAATTTAGGGCTAGATGGTACATTGGTACATTTGCGAACGAAATCAAAAGGAGGCGGGGAAGATCCTTTCTTTCGAATTTCGTCTTCGGTCCTCCAAGAAACACGAGTACGATTCCATAGGCGACACTGGAAATCAACCATCGAAGGATAGCTAGATTCACCGGGGAAAGTTCGAAATCCGCTTCTCTTATCGCGACGAAAGCGATGCCCCATATTATACTGAGCAGAAAAAGCAACCAGTACGCTCTAACCCGCTGTCTGAGTGTTTTCCTGGATTGAAACGGGACATCGGCTACCGGCGAAGAGTCCTTGGGGTTGGCAGAATCATGGCTGGCCAAGATACCTCGAACCTACGACGGCCGAACTGTCAGGCTTTCAAGGAAGTCTTTTCGGCTTCCAAGGCAAGGAGCTTCTTTTTCCTGTCGATTCCCCACCGATACCCCCCAAGATCCCCATTTTTCCGGATTACCCTGTGACAGGGGATTACTAGAGGAACCCTGTTGGCACCGCAAGCATTCGCCACAGCCCTGTAAGCTTTGGGATTTCCAATCCTTTCGGCTACCTCGTTATAGGAGAGAGTTGTACCATAGGGTATGTTCTGTAACTCCCGCCAGACCCTGAGCTGGAAAGCTGTGGCTGACACGTCCACAGGGAGGGAGTCGGCCTGCCCCAAGTGAGATTTACCATCTAGATAGTCTACGATTGTCGAGAGCCACTCGCTCAAGCCA
>JASHXQ010000112.1 GCA_030043455.1 Nitrososphaerales archaeon
CAGTCTCTTGACCTAATATGGTAAAGAAATATTCTCTTCCCGATCTTCCGTACAAGTACGACGCTCTCGAACCCTACATCTCGAAGGAGATTATGACGCTACACCATGACAAGCACCATCTCGCCTATGTGAACGGCGCAAATGCAGCCTTGGACAAATTGGACCAAGGGAGAAAAAACAATTGGCAGGGGGTTGATCTTAAAGCTGTGGAGCGTGACCTCAGTTTTAATTTGGCTGGGCACGTTCTTCATTCGGTTTTCTGGCCCAACATGAAACAGGGTGGTGGGGGAAAACCCGGAGGACATCTCGCGGACAAGATCAACGAGGATTTCGGATCTTTCGATGCTTTCAAGACACAGCTAGGAGCAGCTGCAAAGGCTGTTGAAGGATCGGGCTGGGGAATGCTGGTTTTTGATCCGACAAGCGATCAACTATTGACTCTGCAAGCCGAAAAGCACAATCTTCTTTCCAGCCAGACATCAGTCCCGCTGCTGGTCTGTGATGTTTGGGAGCACGCGTACTACCTGCAATACAAGAATGACCGCGGAGCCTACGTAGACGCCTTCTGGAACGTCATCAACTGGGACAACGTGGATCAACAGCTGTCCAAAGCTAAAATGTAGACAGACGTCAGACGAAATTTCCGGGTGTTGATGCCCTAATGGGGGCATCCACCATGCGGATTTTTTCTAAAAGAGAGAATACTCTCGTTTCACTATCGTCTTCCAGAGATTCGGAAGGTCTCGCATTTTTTCTTCTACGATTGACTGCACGTCCTTTTCGATTTTGGGTGTGCGATCGGAAAAGAGCTCCACATTGATCGCCTGCGGCTGGTTGATGGGCTTTCCAATTTCCGACACAATATAGCAAGCCGTCTGCTCTAAGTGCGGGTACTCCTTCAGGATTTCAGTGACGATGGTTCTTGCACAGATATTGTAGATCTTTCCCGTATGGCTGATCGGATTTTTTCCGGCGGTCGCTTCGAGGGTCATCGGCCGGAACGGAGTGATCAACCCGTTTGCCCTATTCCCGCGACCCACCTGTCCATCGTCGCCGTGCTCAGCGCTCGTCCCGGTAACTGTCAGATAGTACAGCTTTTTCGCAACGTTGTCCGCAGTATTGACCTTTATGCTGACATTCATGTCAGTGTACTTTTTAGCTAGATTCTGCGCCATATCACGGACAATGTCTCTAGTCTCAAGGTACTCACCCTCATTTCGGACGTAGCGAGAAACGATAGCGCACGCAATCGTCAGGTTAATCTCGTTGTGCCTGCGGACGCCCATCACCTTGATGTCTTCACCGATTTGGGGATACTTTCTTTTTGTTTCCCCAGAATTCAGCTCGGTCTCCACACCAAGTACTAGATCTTCAAGTTCAGTATTGGGGCCGTACCACACGCCGAAACTGGTATCGTTAGCGAGGGGAATATCGTCTTTCAGATCGTAATTTTTGACGAGATCCACGCTACCCGGACGAATCCTTGTTCCGATGATAATGTCCTTCTCGGTATCTAGGGCGTGCAGCTCTTTCTTCATCCACTCTTTCGTGACATCCCTCGCCATCTCCTCGATAGGAACCTGTTTCCCATCGACACTCGCCGCAGCCCGTCCCACAATCATGAGATAAATCGGCTCGACGATTCGGCCCCCACCAAAGGTCACATCTTTGGACTGACCGCCGACGAGGACGCACTTGTCTACGTTGTGATGGTAAACACGACCGAAGTGGGTTAGATAGAAATCGCACAGAGCTATGCTTAGTTCTTCCGAAGCCCGATCGGAAAGAGTGTCCGGATGTCCCTTTCCCTTCCTCTCTACAAATTCCACGGGGATTTTTGAGACCGGCGCGTTATTACTGAATGAAATCTCCAGACTCATTACAAGAAAATCTCTCTTTTATTACTCGAATTCTCACCGACCATTTCATTCTTTCTTTTTAATCGTTTTCCTGCGGTAATATTTTTGACAGAGAAAAATTCCTATAGGAATAACCGGGTCAGTCCACCATTAATAGACTGGAAGGTATTTCTGGATAAAAAATAGAGTTGAGTTTGAAGTAGGCATGACCTTTAGCGTTGATGCTACTCTGACGGGAATTCATCCCCGGTCAGAAGAAACTGTGAAAGTGTCCAGGGACTATGATCGGCTCAGAACTGACAAAGAGACTCTCGATTCTACCTTCGAGGATGATGCCAAGAGTCTTGTGAAATTACAACTGGAAAGTGGGTTTACCAGAGTGTCCGACGGTCAATTGATGTGGCAAGATTTTCTCCGCCCCTTCTCCGAAAATCTCATTGGATTAGAGGGAGGAGCTGACTTGTTTCGGTGGTTTGACACGAACACTTTTTTCCGGAAACCCTTCGTCAAAAAGCGAGTGAAACTTCCAAAGGATCGATCTTTCGTTCAGGACTACGAAGTAGCTGCCGCTATCAGCTTGGCCAAGGAAGGCGGAGCAAAGAAAAAACTCTCAATCTTGGGTCCTTACACTCTGGCAAGTTTGGTTGCCGATGAATATTACGGCGCGAAACGGGAAGAATTAGTAGAGGATTTTGCGAGGGTCATCAAAAAGTTTCTGAAAAATTTGGCCAGCCTGGGGTATGAGTCCGTGCAGATCAACGAACCATCTCTTGTATATCGATACGGAATATCTGCTCTAACTAACAAGAAAGAATTGAAAAGCTTCCTCAGTGCCTTTGAAGACAACCTGGACTCTCCGCCACTGCCGATCACTCTCCACACCTATTTTGGAGATTGCTCTACCATACTCGAAAAACTCCTCGAACTTGACGGTGTTAGCGAAGTGGGGATCGATTTTACCCAGACATCACTTGATTCCATCGAAAAAATAGAGTTTGGAGATAAAGGACTGGCGTGTGGATGCGTTGACGGCAGGAATTCCCTGGTGGAGACCCCTGAGTGGATCGCTGATTATTGCTTGGACGCTACGAAAAGTTTGCAGCCCTCCGGTCTCACCATTCTGCCTAGTTCTGAACTCAAATTTCTCCCTCGGGCCGTGGCAGATGAGAAGATTCGCGCGATCGGAAAAGCCGGGGCAATCGCAAAGAAGAGGTTGAATTAGAAATATGCCACAAGACGCAGATTCTTCAATGCTCTTCCCTCTCCAGGAAATTGGAAGTATTGCAAAGCCGGCGTGGAGAGTAAAAGGAGTCTCGAATGACTCGAAAGTTTCGGAGAGCGATATTGAGGTTGCGGAACTTTGGGGAGAGCGGCTGGGGGTCAAGGATTATCAGAAGCTCGTAGACCTCCTCATTCGTCGTTCCCAGTCCAGCGTGCCTCCAACTCCAGAAGAGAAAGACCTTATCCGGGACTTTTCGGTGGAGTACGTTCTCGCTCTATTTGCTAAGGCAAATCTTGACCGGGTTTACTCCGGAGAGCAGTGGAGAGTGGAGATGTACGAGCATCTGGTCCGGAACATTCAAGGGTTCAAGCTGCTCGGCTCGGTCCACTCATTTGACTACAAATATTTCACGAAAGGTGCAATAGTCGACGTACCGGAATTTATCCATCCCATCCATCTGGAAGAATTCGAGTTCGTCAAAACTCAAACCGAGCGATTCGTGAAAATTCCTATTACCGGGCCTTACACTGTCGTGGACTGGTCCTTCAACGAGTACTATGAAACGGTTGCGAGAAAAAAATCCAAAGGAAAGAGGATCGACCTGCGGAAGACGTACTTCGAAGCACGACGAAGTTTCATTTTGGATCTTGTGAAGAACGCGCTTCGACCGGAGGTGGATAATCTCATCAAAAACGGAGCGAAATGGATCCAAATTGACGAGCCCGCGGTGACGACTCGGCCCGACGACGACGAGATGGAGCTTTTCGTTGATGCCATAAATGCTCTAACCGCTGGTTTTACGGGCTGTGTCTTTTCAGTCCACAACTGCTACAGCGATTACAAACTGCTCGCCAAGTACTCCGTAGAGTTGAAGGACATTACTCAATTAGCGCTCGAGTTTGCCAACAGGGATTCCATCGATCTAGGCGTCGACAAAGAATCCAGACCAGGCTATGTAGATCTGAAGTATTTTGAAAAAGAGGGCTATGATGGTGGGTTTGGTCTCGGGGTAACACATGTCCACGACTTTACCGGATCTGCCGGCAAGGGTGCTGCAGTAGAAGGGCGAAATGTACTGGAAACGCCTAAACTTGTGAGGGACCGCATTCTGTTCGCCGCTAAAATACTGAAAGATCCCTCCAGAATTTCTGTAAATCCGGACTGTGGGCTCCGGACTCGAGACTGGGAAACTACGTTCAAGAAGCTCGAAGCGATGACAAAAGGTACTGAGCTTGCCAGAGAAAAGATCTCCTAAGGGTACAAACAAGAACGATTTTCCATCCACGACGGTGATCGGAAGCTATCCCATCATCGTCTCGGATAGCGAACTCGAACAGTACAGGGCCTTTCCGGAGGAAACCCAGGACCCGGTCAATTCTACTATCCAGCTGGCCGTCCGGGATTTCGTCAGCGCTGGGATCGAATTTCCCTCGAGTGGACAAACCAGGGAGTCCTTTGTACGTCTTTTCCTCGATCCGAGGCACGTGGAGGGAATCGAGTATGATGGTGCGGAGATAATAGTTACTGGGAAACTCCGGAGAAAGTCTCCCGTCCGCCTAGCGGATGTCTCGGAAGCGAAAACTCTGATTCCCAAGTACTACGGGTTCAAGGAACCAGTTACTGACCCCTACACGCTGGCCCGAAATTGTCGTTTGAAGGGCAGTCCTTATTCGGATCTCCGAGAGCTAACCTTTGCAATCGCAAGGGAAATCATCCGACCAGAATTGGAATCGCTGCAGAATCTGGTGGATTATCTCCAGCTGGACGCACCTTACTTTTCCGTCGACCCTTTCAAGGAATACGTCCATGAACTTTACGCAGAGCTGCTAAACGGTCTGACCAAACCCATCGTCCTGCACGTCTGCGGAGATACCTTCTCAGTCTTCAAGGAACTCATCAGACTTCCAGTGGATGTTATCAGTCTCGACTTTACTTTCAGCGATAAGCTGCTGGCGGAAGTAGCCCACCGGAACTTTGATCAGCAGATCGGAGTCGGTTGCGTAAATACAGGCAGTCCGATCGTGGAGCCGGTAAAGACGATTGCCGGTCTCATCCAGCGCACTTCTGATGCCGTGGGCAGGTCGCGAATCAGATTCGTTCATCCGGCTTGCGGCGAAAGAAATCTCCCACTAGATGTCGCCTATCAGAAAAACATCAATCTGACCCTCGCCAGAAATGAAGTATTTCTCGGGGCTCCCGAATCTGCCCGAAGTGTGAATCTAAGCGAGGAGGAATACGATCCCAACGGGTACTTTTTGATTCAGGTAGATCCTCAAAATCAACAGATCGTCGTCTCGTTCAATTCCTACGATAACGTGCCCAAATTCAGGGTCCAGTCCTCCAGCGGGGAGAAACTGATCGCTTCAATCGTGGACCACAAAATCATTAGTGACACAGAACACGGTAAGCGGCACCTGGGCTACGTCGGCTACGAAATAGGGAAGGCCGAGACCGCCTTGAAAAATCGAGTGCCGTACAGACAGGACAAACCACTCAGTATTCCGGGCATATACTGAATTTAGAGCAACTTTTTCGCTTCTTCCGATTCCGGAGGTCCAAACTCTCCCCTTGCGCGTTTCTGATATAATCAGCTCGGGAAATTTCGCCAGGATTATTGAGATCTTTCCGCCGGGTTTGCCGGCGCCAGGGCTCCTCAAACCGGAGAGAAAGATCGACCTTGCCGTCCGCTTCGAAAGGATCGTCCAGAGCATTAATCAATTGGAAGCGGTGGCGGATGCGTTCTCGCTACCAGAGCTTCGAGATGGGTCGCGGGTCCATCTGAATTCCGTTTCGGTCGCTACAGAATTGAAACGCAGGTCTTCAAGCTCCGTTATTCCCACAATCACCCTCCGGGATTCGAACCGACAGAATTTGTTGGGCACGATTTCCTTCGCGATCTTTGCGGGCCTCGAAAATATCCAGATAGTCAGGGGTGACCCGTATGGTTCCACCGAAGAACCGAAGAACGTTTACGATTTTTCGAAGGTCGCAAGCTTCATCACGACGATTAGAGATCTCGAATCCCATCTCGCCAACAATCAAAAAACGTGCCTTCTGGCGCCCGTGAACTTAAGGAAAATCTCGGAACCTGAATACGTCAGATTGATTCGGCAGCGCGAGCTAGCTGGTGTCGACATTTTCGTCACCGAATCGTTGTTTGAAGATACCAATACCTATCTCGATCGAGTTGTTTTTGCAAGGGACAAAGGAGTGAATGTCCCCATAGTTCACAATATCTTTCCTCTCAAAGACTACGATGATGCGGTCATGTGTATCCAGAAATTTGGCTGGAAAATATCGCAGGAAGAGCTCCACGGATTGAAGACCCTGGGCCCCAGCTTCGGGATCGAAAGTGCGAGGAAACGTTATTTTGATCTCCTCGATAGGAAGGAACTGTCCCAAGGAGCCTGCATATCTACCAGGGGCAATACCGAAGTCGTCCGGCAGATCCTCAATTCCTAAAGAAAAATGTGCCCCGGCTCTGACGCTGGGCGATCATCGGTGGTAAGCTAACAGCTTTATGCCTTTCACTAGCTCTTTATCCGGGGCCCCAGAGAACAAGGAAGTATTGAAGCCGCCTGTTTCACGTCTGGGTAAACCTCGTTCCTCACGAATCAGACAAGGCCGTCGACGCGAATTGGTATTTATGGCTGCGACC
>JASHXQ010000113.1 GCA_030043455.1 Nitrososphaerales archaeon
CTCTCTGAAGAGCTCTCGTCCAAAATTGCTAGTGGAGCCCTAACTGAGGCGAGAAGTGACAAAGATGCTACTTACGCTTCGGCGATGGAGCTTCAAGCTGAAAAGATCGAGCCTCAGGTAGCTCTGCCTCACTCTCCGGCGAATGCAAAGCCCGCCAGCGAACTATCGGATGAAGTCAATGTGGTGTTCATCGGTTCTTGCACCAATGCTAGGCACAGCGACCTGATTGAGGCGGCAAGAATCCTCAAGGGAAAGAAGGTTCACCGGAATGTCAACCTGCTCGTTATTCCGGCTTCGAGGCTGGTCTATAACTGGGCGATGGGCGAAGGGATCTTGAAGATTTTTGCGGATGCTGGGGCCAATATTGAATCCTCCAACTGCGGGCCCTGTTTCGGGAAGCACATGGGCGTCCTATCCCCCGGTGACAGGTGCCTCAGCACTTCCAACCGGAATTACAAGGGAAGGATGGGATCTCCCGAGGCATCTATCTACCTGTCGTCCCCGGCGACAGCTGCAGCAACCGCCATCGAGGGAAAGATCACTGATCCAAGGAGGTACTACAACTGAGCACTTCACAGGTTTCTGGAACCGTCACGGTAAAGTTCGGGGACGACATCAACACAGACTATATCATTCCTGCATACATCTTGCAGGAGGCCTGGGACAAGAAATTTTTTGCTGATTATGCTTTCGAACGGTACAGTCCGGAATTTGTGAAAACCTGTAGGGCGAATGCTAACCAGGACAACGTCGTCGTGGGCGGAAAAAATTTTGGTTGTGGCTCCAGTAGGGAGCAAGCGGTCTATGCGATCCAGTACAATAACGTGAATGCAGTCATTGCGGAATCTTTTCCAGACATTTTCTTTAGGAACGCGATCAACAATTCCTTCTGCGTCGTAAAGGTCGAAAGCACGGCTGATTTGGAGCTCGGAGACCGTGTGGAGATCAATCTTGGGAGATTGATTGTGAGAGTAGTTGGAAAGGATGGCGAGAAATCTGAAAAGCCGATCCTCATGAATCAGGATGAGAGGGACTTGCTAGTCTCCGGTGGGCGTCTCGGAAAGGTGAAAGAACGACTGAAAGAGAGGCTGCTAGCTCCCCAGTGAGTTCTGTTATTGTTTCCAAGAACCTTGCGCTGAAGAAAGAGCCAGTATCGGTAGCAATTCAAGGGGAGCTGGGTGCATACAGTCAGCAGGCTGTGTATTCCTTCTTCGGACGAGAAATAGCTAGGCAGATTGTCCCCCTTCCAACGCTACAAAGAGTCTTTTCTGCTCTCGGGGGAACCGTTTCTGCGCCCGATTTTGCTGTAGTTCCGGTGGAAAATAGTCTCGCTGGGAGCGTCGGCGAGGCGATTGACCTTTTGATCAGCAGAAATGTCCGGGTTGTGGGAGAAACCAGCGTTCCAGTCTCCCATTGTCTGATAATTCACAAAGACACCTCGATTGACCGAATCCGTAAGGTAATGTCTCATCCCCAGGCGCTAGCGCAGTGCAGGGAATATCTGGATAGAAAAGGCAGCCACTGGGAGCAGGTCTCTGTCTACGACACCGCAGGCTCGGTCAAAATGATCAAGGAACAGAACCTGATGGATACAGCTGGAATTGCGAGCGAGCTTGCTTGCGAGATTTATGGAATGAAACTTGCAGCCAGAGAAATTGAGGACGATCCCTCCAACAGGACCCGGTTCGTAGTCGTGGAAGATGGCGGGCGACGGGTAAGCTATCTCCCCACCGAGCCCACCGGAGACGACAAGACCTCGGCGATTTTCGCCACAAAACACGAGCCCGGATGTCTCGTCAGGGCATTGAGCGCTCTGTCCTCCAGAGCCATAAACGTCGACCGCATAGAATCGCGGCCGATCAAGGGGAAACCCTGGGAGTATTATTTCTGGGTCGATTTTTCTGGGCACATCAAAGAGGACCAATGCCACAAGGCGATCGAAGATCTCCGCTACCAGACTGAAGAGCTCAAGATCCTCGGTTCGTATCCACGCGGCGTATGATTCCGGGTACCTATTTTTCTAAAAATTCCAAAGGTCTTTGAATCTTGAGTACGCATGATAAAACCTACGTGATGAAATTCGGCGGATCTTCGCTCGCAGGTGCCAAGGAGATCTTACAGAGCGCGTCGATAATTCGCGATTTCAGTAAAGACCGTTGTGGACTCGTGGTCGTCTGTTCTGCGATGGGCGACACGACTGACCACCTGCTCAAGGCGATAGACCTCGCGAAAAAGGGCGAAATTGGGGAGGCCCAAAAACTGGTCATGGATATCCTCAGACACCACCAGGCTACCCTTGAAAAAACAGTAGAGAACGCCAACCAAAAAGACACATGTTACAACTGGATTTCTGAGAGGTTCGCAGAGCTAGACAAGATCCTTCTGGGGATCTCCCTACTCCGAGACATCAGCCCCAAGTCCTCAGATTATTTCGTGTCCTTCGGAGAAAAGCTATCGACAAAAATCTTCGAGGCCACCCTCCGTGACTCGGGATTAAAATCCCAGTATTTCACTGGAGGTGAAGCAGGAATCGTGACCGACGAAGCTTTCGGCTCGGCGGAACCCGTACCCAAGATAACTCACGAAAGACTGCGAACTACTCTCATGCCACTCCTAACTGACGGAGTAATTCCTGTTGTAACCGGCTTTATCGCAGAAACAGAGTCTCATGAGATCACCACGCTGGGCCGAGGAGGGTCAGATTTCACAGCGACTTTGATCGCCTCCGCGGTGGAGGCTGATGAAGTGGTGCTCTGGACCGATGTCGATGGTATAATGAGTGCCGACCCCAGGATCATAAAAAACGCCAAGATTCTGGAGCAGATCAGCTATCAGGAAGCTATGGAGATGAGCGCGTTTGGGGCCAAGGCGATGCAACCAAGGGCTCTTGACCCGGCAGCCAGACAGGGAATTCCCGTTAGAATTAGAAACACCTTCAACCCCAGATTCGAGGGTACCCTGATCCTTTCGGGGGATGCCATGGTAAACGGGGGCAAAACCGGGGTAAAGGCTGTGGGCTCGCTGACCGGCGTGGGGATCATCAACATTAGCGGGACAAGCATTGTCGGCAGCCCCGGCACCGCCGTAAAAATCTTCGATCTACTGAAGGAACTCGGCGTGGGGATAATCATGATGTCCCAATCCGTTTCGGAAAACAACGTGTCTCTCGTCATCAAGCGAGGAGAAATTTCCAAAGTAGTTAGAGCGTTTAGACGGGAGCTTCTATTGGAAGACCCGGATCTCCCAGAAGTGGACAGGAAAAAGGATTCCCGAGGCCATCACAACTCCAAGAATACAAAATTCAGCAAGCTCGATTTTGAGGATGACGTTTCTATCGTCGCTGTTTTAGGGCGCGGGATGATCGGAACTCCGGGCATCGCTGGACGTGTTTTCAGCACGGTCGCAAAGCAGGGGATAAACATTCGGATGATCGCTCAGGGTTCCTCTGAGATCAATATTTCTTTCGTGATCAAAGACAAGGATCGGAACAGTGCTGTGGCTGCGCTACACCAAGAATTCGTCGAGTCCTAATTTCGGCTATTTCGAGACCTGTCTGAGAATTCAGTAATGCTGAGATATCCACTTGTGAATGTAGACAAAAATCGGAGTGGAACCTGTTAATTGTCCGATATCCTCAGAGCCCCCTCAACAGAGGACTCTTCCAGTTCTTCGAGTGCCGGAGCACTACAGGGGCTCTCGGGCAAAAAGGAACTTCTGATCACCGCCGGCATACTTCTCGCGCTTCTGATGGGCGCTCTGGATGATTTCGTTGTCCTCACCGCACTACCGATTATTCTGACACAATTTCACAGCCCCAACAGTGGAACCTTCGTGATCAGCGCTTATGTGATTGCGAATACCGCGGCCATCCCCATTTTCTCCAAACTATCAGATCTCTGGAGCCGCCGGAACGTGTTCCTCGCCAGTCTCGTCGTTTTCATGGCCGGATCAATGCTTGCAGGGCTGAGTCAGAACCTGACGGAACTCATCATTTTCAGAGCTGTCCAGGGTTTCGGCGCCGGGGGCTTTTTCCCGGTGGGGATTGCAATAGTTGCCGTAGTTTTTCCGCCGAAGACTCGCGCCAGAGTGATCGGTGCGCTATCCGGAGTTTTTGGCATCGCTGTTGTAGCCGGTCCTCTCATCGGGAGTACCATTGTGCAATACACGACTTGGCGCTGGGTATTTTATGTGAACATTCCAACAGGCATTGTCGGCCTTGCGATCATCCTAGCTACCTTGGGCCCACTACGTCCGGAAATTGTGCGAAAATTTGATGCAATTGGAACCGCACTTCTTGTGGGATGGGTCGGATCGGTGATGTATCCCCTGTATGGGGTAGCCGACAGTGGATGGGCCTGGTCCGATGTGCAGGTACTTGGGTTGCTCGGACTCGGAGTGGTGCTGCTCATTGCGTTTGTTTTCTGGGAACTACGAGTGGAAAATCCCCTGGTTCCGGTGAGGCTTTTGAAAAATCGCGTAATGTGGGCGGGCGGAGGATCTACTTTCTTCGGCGGGATGGTTTTCTTTCCGGTGGCGACCTTCCTCGCTCTGGTGGTTGGGATCGTCCTGGCTCCAGGAGCCAACTCCTCGGACACCGTACGAGATATTCTCTATTTTCTAATCATTCCCCTGGTGATAGGGGCAGCGCTGGGCGGGCAGATGTTAACGCGTCTTTCCTACAGAGTGGTGACACTCGTCGGAATGGTGATTTCGATTGTGGGCATGGTAGGCCTCACCGGGCTAAGTGTGACGACTCCTCTGTGGAAGTTTGCAGCGGGTTTTGTTCCAACTGGAGGTGTCGTCCTCCCCCTACTCCCTCTTGGCTTCGGTCTGGGCTTAACTTTCCCAGTATTTCTTTTGGCGGCACAAAATCAAGTCCAACAGGCTGATGTCGGAGAAGCTGGAGGCCTGATCCAATTCCTTCAGACATTGGGGGGAGCCGTAGGATTGTCAGTGTTAGCTTCATTCGAGGCTACGAGACTCGCAGCTCTCGACCCGCTACCCAACCCATCTTGTTCGAGCTCGACACCGCCGCTCTCCGAGTGTGGAGCCTACCTGAGTTTGCTGGAAACGTCAATCGTGCAGTCGTATGATCAGGTGTTCATCGTGATGGTGGGGTTGCTCGTGCTAGCTTCGATCTTCGCTCTGTTCCTACAGGGCAGGATGCCTAAAGGGAGCTCTCGTCCCGAAGAAGAGACTGGTCGAAGTGGAAGTGAGAACCCACAGGAACTCGTTGCAGATTCTACACCAGTTGCAAGAGAGACGGCACAGGCGACATCGAAAGCAAGTGAGGATAAGCAGATTTAGAACTATTTAGGCAGTCTCATTAGAAAAATCCTGTCGACCCACGATTCAGACTATGGAGGGGGTTTAGAGGGTTCGCTAAGGAACCGCTTGATCCCCGACCCGAACATCAGAACCATCAACCAAAAGCCGATGAGAAGAGCTAACCACGCATATTCACTGTAGAGGTTCAACACCACGAGACCGGCGGCGATGATCGTCGCTGCTATAAAATTGGAAAGACCCCAGAGAATATTCGTCCTTGGCGACGATTTCTGACCGAAGGGACTTCTAAAGATCTTTCCGGCAGATCCAAAGGCAAAATGGGGCATGCCATTGCCTAGGAGGAATCCGATAACGAAATACCAGATGAGAAACAGCTGAAGAGGCATGTACGATCGCCTGCGTCTTAAAATTCTTCAGAAAATAAATGAACCCCTGTATAGTTTGAGTAATCCAATGAACAATGTCATTGGATCGTAGTTGGAATATCCAGCTCACTTTGACAAGAATCCGTTTCCACGTTCGACATCAGATACCCTGTCGACCTTCCAAGTGAGATTCAATCTGGGCTTCGGCCCAGATAGGCGGCCTTATTAGCAAACATTCGAATTTGCCGACTGAAGGTGTCAGGACTTGCCCGCTTACGATTTCGAAACTCGCTCCTCCGACCAAGATTTCAAGATCACACTGGGCGTGGTCTTGGCTGGATTGGGTGGAGTTATTGTACTCCTTCAAGGAGTGATCGCATTGATCTACGGAGAGTTCCTTTATTTTTCATTTTTCAATAATAGTGCTGGATCGTTACCCTTTGGAATAGGAGTCACTACCTCCGGTATTTTTGAAATCATAGTTGGGGCTTGTATGTTGGCGGCTACATACCTTATGGCTTCGAACTATTTCAAAGCCATTGGAGCGATCATCCTCGTAATTTTCTCCATAATTAGCGTGCTTCTTGGCGGAGGCTGGGTTGTAGGGTTTATTCTGGGACTTTGCGGAGGAGTTCTAAGCTTGATTCGGAAATAATATTGTATAGATTATCGACGAGTGCCAAAATCAAAAGACATCCAGATGATTGGTGCCGGGGACGGGATTTGATCCCGCGACCCCCAGATCTCTTATCGCACGTCAAGGATTATGAGTATCACCCTCTTCCAGTCGGCGCGAATTTTCAAGATTCGTATCGCCAGAACGAGGGTATTAGCCCTTTATTCTCTCATGATCTTCAGAGGCTGGTGCTCTAACCAGGCTGAGCTTTCGGGACGATCCCCGTCCTTCTTCTGCAACGGGTAGTTCCGCATCGCCACCCCGGCCTTGAGGCCCCCGGCGCTTTTGGACAACCGCCTTTTTCCACTTATAAAAGTGGCGAGAAAACTTTGAGGCTACTGCTGCGTCGACAGCGCTGCGCCGCAGTTGTGGCAGAATTTTTCATCGCTGGCAA
Source organism: Nitrososphaerales archaeon (assembly GCA_030043455.1). Next base: position 6,725 of record JASHXQ010000113.1, read on the forward strand.
TCGCAGCTCCGCAGGCCGAGCAAAACTTCCGAACAGGGGCTGCAGCTTGAAATGACCCCATCGGCTGCGATGTCATGTTATCGTAGAGCGATGGCGGCTTTGGAGCAACCCACTCCTGCATCCCTCTGTACGAGATGTAGAGTACCACCATGGACGCAGAGACAAATGGAAATTCCAGAGCCAGCGCGAAGTTCAACACCGCGTGTACCACCAAGGAGGACACAGGGAGGAGACTTACAAGGGTACTGAAGACCCGGGCTCCGATGTAAACAAAAAGTTGCACACCCAGGAAAACAAGGAAAGTCTTCCCTATTCTTCCCGAAACCAGATTTCTGCTTCTGCCGAGCGAGCCGAAGAGATATTTTCCTTCCGCAGCTGCGGCCGGAAAGGAAAGATAGAACATTGTCGAAAAAACGACAAGACCCACGGCTAGTAAAAACAAGCCGAGCTCAACTACGATAATTGTCAGGACGATGGATAGAGCAACAGGTGCTAGACCCGTTTTCGACAATTCGAAATGCAACTTTTGCTTCTGGCTCATGAGTTGCAGGATCTTCCACACCCCCAGCCCTGCTGCAAGGTAGAGGATGAGCCAGGCGACGAAATAATTGAATGTCCGGATTTCGAGAAACCGCACAACAGCCCCTGCCACTTGAAGTGCTTGCGTTTGGGTGAGGTTACTCACGCTCGTTGGAATTATCAGCGGAGGAGTGATTGCTCTGATATAGGTGGAAATCAGAGCTGCGAGAACCCCGAAACCCAAAAAGATCGGGAGGAGCTGCAAGTAATGTCTTCTGGCAAGATCAAAAGATCTTCCAAAGATTTCTCCGACACCCAGCTCCCGGCTGGACTCGTCAGCTTCAGGATCGCCATAACTCAAGTGAAAGCTTTTCCCGATTACTTGAATGGCTGCTCGCACCTTTTCAACTTTTAATCGAATATCGTGAGATCCTCAACGAATTCTGGTTATGGATCAATACCAAAGATACTAAGTCAGTCGTTGATCGGTCCAAAGTGCTGATTTGCACTTTCATTAACCACGGTTCAAATTTTGGAAGAGATTGTCTCTATTCCTCGAGCAGAGGCGAGCAACGAGAGACGATTGGGAACCGATAAAAGAACGTGCCTTACAGAAAAGATGTAATGAAACCCTCCCAGATCTCCATTGTTCTGGCTACCTGGTGCCCGCACTGCGTGCCTCTGTCTCTCGAAATGACCCAACGCATGTCCGGAGACCTCGATGTTCCTTTGAAAGTTCTTGACATTGACGATGAGAGAAACGGCAGACTCGCAGACGAAATGGTGCAAAAATACGGGGACGATGCAACTGATTATCTCGTGCCGCAGGTCTTCCTCGAATTTCCCGGCGGCAAGGTGGAGCACATCTTTACTGGATTTTCAGAAAATACGGAAATCACTAGAAGACACTGGGAGGATTTTTTCAAGAGCCGTTTCTACGGCCAGCTTAAAGCCTAGCGGCAGTCAGGGCAGACTTGCGAATCGTCGGAAAAATTCTTGACGAAGAGTCGGCCACAATTTTCACAGCGAAAGGCTCCAGAGATTTTCTCTTCATCGCTTGCCGGATAGCTCGTCCAATACAGCTGAGTTATCCTGCCCCCAGGGATTCTTTGGATTTCGGCTTCTGCGTTCCCGCCCAATTCCCAACCGTGACGCGTAGCAGACCTGATGTCCTTGGAGCGCACCCTATCTCCTACTTGATTCCGCAAGTACTTCTCAAACCAGTCATGGTCCGGATCTAGGGAAAAGTAAACGACACGCGAGGCGTAGTTTCCGGGGCAGAAATAGCCACCAAGAATTCCGGGTCGATCTGATTTCAGGGGTACAAATTTGCTCGCGTTCTGGCAGTGCCTGTAGCACTTTGCGTCTTGGACTATCAAGTAGCGATTGACAAAATTACTAAATTCAATATTTTGAGGATCCGACATATGCGTGCTCAACAACATTCTGAGATCGATTCCATCGAATAAATGCAGATCCTCTAGGCTCGACAATGCCCTGGTATCAAAGACAAGAGAACACCCTCACCACTCAAAGCCAGTTCTTTGAGCTCAATAATAGCGATGGAACCTGGAGAGAACACAAAGTGCCCGTCGTCCCAGTTCAAGAGACTGGCGATAAGTTGGGAAACTAGTGGTTGGTGAGAGACGAGTAGCACCTTGTCAAGCGGATGATAGTTCGTCAAGCTTCTAAACAATTCGTACGGCGAACTTTC
>JASHXQ010000114.1 GCA_030043455.1 Nitrososphaerales archaeon
CTTACGAGGTATGCTACGAACCCTAGCGCGTAACCAAGAAGCCAGAATCCGAAAAGTACTCGTCCACGACCCGCTTGAGCTGTCATGGTATAGAAAGTCCGCGGTTGAGCTATAGAGCCGTAGAGTAAAGTTTCGTTGACAATCAGTGCAAATAGTCTAATTTAATTGGCCGCGAGGTTTCTCAGCACCGCCAAGAAACGGACATCGGTCTTCACGCCTCAACGATACACCACTTTCCTTGACCTTCGAAAAACTGAATGCGTGTCACTGGGATACTCTTTCTCAACTCTGCGAAAACCCAGTTCGCAATATTCTCCGATGTAGGTCGATCGAACTTTTTGTTGAGGTCCTTATGATCGATCTGCGAGAGGATTTCCCAACTTTTGTTTTCCATGTCCTTAAAGTCCATGATCATCCCATCAGGGCCCACATCCCCATAAAGCTCCACGATAACTTTCGCCGTGTGGCCGTGAAGGACGCCACATTTGGGATGGCCCGGCAAAAGATGGCTGTAGTCGACGAAGAACTCCATGCCGAGTCCAGTCTTCATGGGAACACCCTCTCAATCTCAGAGACTGCGTTGTGCTTGTGAATTGATTCGAAGGACGTAGCTCTGATCTTCACACACCCGGAGAATCCTAGATTTTTTGTTTGCCGGAAGCAATCCCTCGCAACATCTTCCACAAACCTGGGATTACGAAACATTTCTTCCACAACCGCTGCCTCATCGACGGTTTTTAGAACCGTATATGTTGGGGAGCTGAAACTGTTTTCACAAATATTGATCAACTCTTCAAGGGGTATCTTTTCCTTTATAGGAGCTTCAATCGAGAGATCGAGCTCGGCTCGTTGTACGTGAGCCTTACCGTGAGTGGTCTCAAGGCTGTGAGGGCACAGAGTATTCCCAATCGCATTGACTCTCATCTTCTTGTAGATTTTTTCACCGAGAGAGACGACTCCAATTTCTACGTCGTATGGCTCGTCGGTCTTTTTGTTGCTAACCGGAGTATGCCGGCTCATGAAAAGTGTCGTCTTAATGATAATCTCCCCTTTCGAATACAGATGCCTTTTCCTTACTTCTGCAAGTATCCCCATTCCCAACTTTTCAAACGAGGCCTTGGGTTTTCGAGAACTTTTGGAGACGATCTCGTTGATTGATTCTACTAACCTCGACATGTGTATGCCCTTCCGATCCTCAGGAAGATCTATGAAGAGATCTATCTCAGCAGCGAACTGGGTCTCCCCTCCAGCGTTCGAAAGCTTGAGGACCGTCTTTAAACCAGATATGCCCACGCGGTCAATTACCTCCTTCACTTTGGGAAGGCGATCTTGAGTCGCCTGTAACTGCTCACGAAGCTCTTGAGAATCGGTCATGATCTGAGTTTCCCCTCTTCGGCAGGTTCATCGAGGTGCGAAAATTCCTTTAAAGAATACGGTAAAGTGATTTGGCTCTAGGCCCTAATAGTAAAAGGCTTCAAAGGGATGTTTTAGCAGTTTACTGATGTAATTCCAAGCTGCTTCCGCAGTTTCGAAATATTTCCACTGTTCTTTTCCGCCGGGTACTTTCTCGCCAGTAGTCTCGTCCAGAGTTTGCTCTTTCACACTGATGCAGTACTTATCATCACACTTGGTCACAAAGACAAAGGCACTCTTTTCAAAGCCCGGGACATCCGCTACAAAGCGGATTCCCTCATCGAGATCCAGGCCCCATAAAAGTGTCTTTAGTTCTCGGATTTGGGTGATTTTCCGCTCAGAGTAGCTTTCAGTACCACTGAATTCAGCTTTATCCCTGGGCATGAAAACACTTGAGTGGAAAATACCATGAGAAAGCTAATAATCCTATCTTTATTTCGGATGTTTATTCATCGGCTGGCACTACGGGATGATTAAACGATCCCCAATGGTTTGCAGCTGAATTAGATCCGGATCTAGGAAAAACATAGTTCTCTCGATTGTGAGATGTTTTTTGAAGCTCTACAACACAATGTCTGAAACCAAGGTAGATCTTCCTGCAGACCACGAATTCCGGATGTTTGTGTGTGGCCCGACCGTTCAGGACAACGTTCACCTCGGACATGCGAAGACCTATCTTGCTTTTGACGTCTTGGCCCGCTGGCTTTTGAAAAGCGGTCAAAAAGTTTTCTTTTTACTCAACATTACGGATGTCGATGACAAGATCTTTGATCGCGCGAAAAAAGAGAATGTCACGTATAGCGAAATCGCTGACCGATTCTATAGAGCGTTTTTGGAGGATCTGGAGGCACTTAACATCGTTACTATCAGCCAATTTGCCCGAGTTTCTAAATACGTGGACGAGTCGGCATCTCTGGTAAAGACCCTGTTGGAACGATCGATTGCGTACAGATTGGAGGGCAACGTATACTTTGATATCACGAAGGCGGATCAGTTCGGCAAGCTCTCCCATCAATCGGCCCTAAGTCTAAAAATGAAGCAAATAGACGCCGCCCCGGGAAAGAAGAATTCGGTAGATTTTCTTCTCTGGAGAGCTGTCCCGGATGCCACTGAAGGTATCTGGGAATCGGTTGTTGGCCCTGGCAGACCGGGCTGGCATATCCAAGATTCCGCGATAGCGTTTGAGGAGTTGGGGGGCCCCTACGATCTCCACGGAGGTGCGACAGAACTAATTTTTCCTCATCACGAAGCTGAGCTCGCGCAAGATGAGAGCCTTTCGGGTCAGGTACCCTTCGTAGGTGTCTGGATGCATACAGGGCTACTGTACAAGGGACAAGAGAAAATGAGCAAAAGTCTGGGGAACGTAGTCACAATCCAAGAAGCTCTCAAAAAATATGCCACAGCAGATGTCATTCGTTTCCATTTTCTCCGACATCACTATCGTGAAAGCTTCGATTTTTCCCCAGCAGGACTTCAGGCGAGCAAAGACGAATTTCACATCGTCGAAGAGGCTGCAAGGTTAACGCCGAGAAAGGAAATAGGAAAATTCGACACTCAGCAAGTAATCAGTCACAAGGTCTACGAGGAATTCACTCGGGTCATGAATAACGATCTCGACACGCCGTCAGCTCTAAGCCTATTTCTTGATCTGGCTAGTAAACTCGTCGAGGCGCCAGACGAGGATCTGAAATCAGAATCCGCCTTGCTTTTTTGGGAGATCGCCGAAATTCTTGGATTCAGACTGAATTGATCACAAACTCCTCGCTACTTCAGAACGAAGTTGGTTTTGATACCCTTTTCTGCGATCAGATTTCTAACAAAAATTACTCCATTTATTACAATACTCATTTTTGGGATGATCCGATTTTCAATCATGTGACGTTCGCTGACACAGTTTTGGATTCCGAATCTCATAGCCCTCCCGAAGTGGAACTTTTCTTCAAGGAGATCATCGGAAAAACGTTCAGGGCAAATGTCCCTGCAAGTCTCTACTTGGATCGGTTCTGGAGGAACTCGAAGAATATCGAGAAGGATGCAATCGATTTTGGATTTCTGATTATTGAGCAGATGCACATCCTAAGAAAGTTTGCCAGTTCGTCACTATTAGTCAATACTTCTGGAATCCCCGTTGGACCAACGACAGATATCGCCCTTTGGAACAAAGCATTCATCAGATCCTTCGGGATCCCCCAGACTTGGTTAGAGGAGCTTAGTACGCGGTTGAATCGAATCGGGAAGAATCCAAAGGCGGTGCTCCTGGCTGCCGTTGAAGATGGGACTAACGAGGCTGCTGGATGCTCCCTGCTCCTAATCGATCCCCCGGAATGTATGGGAGTATATTGCGTAGGGACGGTGCCGGAGAAAAGAGGCCGAGGCGTCGCGAGAGCGCTCATGGCCGCGGCTGAAGACGTAGCAAGAAAAAAGAATTGTGAGGTCCTGGCGCTCCAGACGATCGCTAGCGATGGTGTCGCGCCCATGTATCTGAAAATGGGTTACGAAACTGCCTTCGAAAGAGACGTGCTCCAGTTTCGAGAGTAAACTCCGCTGATTATTTTTTCTGTTGCTGCATCGTTTTCATTACTTCGGAGATCCGCTTGTTGACCTCGGTGACAATCGTATCTCTTTGCTCTGGACGAAGAATCATGATTGTCAGAGCGAGTTCGGTAGATTGTGGCGTACGGGATTTGATTGTCAGCACCGGGGGGAACCTCTTGTCCAAGTGGAGCCGCAGCTTGTTAAAGTTCTTCAGAACATTGCTCTCAAACGCCGCTAGGTCAATCCCGCTACCAATGACGATGGGTATCGTCACTTCCTTCCAGGCCTGGGGTGTGGAATTTAGAAGGACCTGAGTGATCATAGCAGAATTAGGAATGGAAACCAATCGATCGTCATCGGTAAGCAAGATTGTCGTAATCGAATTCACCTCAACGACCTTCCCAGATTGATTCATGATTGTTATGGAATCCCCTACTTTGAACGGCACATATACGTCCGAGAAATACTTTGCACCAATATTCTCGAGCGGGGTACGCAAGGCAATCAGCGCGCTTACCCCCAACAGGCCTACGACGACAAGAAGAACGTCCGATTGAATTCCCAGCTGCTCTATCGCCAAAATGATTCCTACGAACCAGACTACAAACCACACCACCCGCCTCGCCTGTGCAACGAGCAAGGGAACGCTCTGTCGCATCAAGCCAGCTGTAATGTAGCTCGCAATCCTCGCAACTATCCACGTGGCAATCAAAACTGCAGCAAAGTAGACGAGGGGAACGAGGAACTGGAAGAGCGCTAAACTCGGGATAAAAATTCCGGAGGTGCTAGAAGTGCTGGCAGTAGTAGAGTTTGAAGTTATGGCAGTGAGCACCTGCGAAAATATCAAGACGAGCACTCCCCGGACAATCTTGCCTTATTTCTCTTCCTATATCAGTTCAGGTCGAGGAAGTTTTCTTTACAGAGCTTGGACACGCATTGAAATCGTTTGGAGCTTTTCTCTGAGCTCCAATCAACGGACTTACTAATCGTACGTTACATACTTCTTCAGGGTTTTGCTGTGTAGCTCCAAATCGCAGGAAGTACAAAGAAACAGTCTGTGCACAGAGCAGTAGCTAATGTCCTCGTCACTACCGCATTCTTCACAAAAATCCCATATCACCAAAAAAGTCCATCAAGTCCTAGTTTGAAAAAGAAATGTCATTTTGAAACAAGTCGAAAGACGAAAAAAGAAAGGGAGGTGATACTGGCCGGTAGACCAATATCACTCATCTGACGCACTCTGAGTCTAGCTGCAGGCCTGAGAGAGCGCGTAGTCTGTCTGGAGAACGAGACCATTCTGTCCGTTTAGCTTTGCTGTGAAGAAGCTGAAGTCCTGTCCATGGCCGCTGGACCACATCACGGATGTAATGTGCTGTCCGAGAGTAGCCAGGCTAGCACCATTTGCCGGCACCCAATACCAGTTCCAGCTGAACGATTCAGTCGGGACCGTGAAGGTCATCTGTCCATTGCCGTTGACGGCAATAGTGAGGGTGGTACCCGGTTTGAGTCGCTGAAGTGAAATCCCGTTTAGTGCATTGCAGTTTGATGGCATACCTGAAGACACAGGTGTGGACGATCCGCCTGATAGAGAGGTTGTGGTGACAGTAGTCGTTGTCGCGGTTGTGGTTGTTGTGGTTTCTGTGCTCGTCGAAGAAGTTGGAGGCACTGTGGAAGTAGTAGTAGTCAGTGTACTTGAAGTCGAGCAGGTGACCATTGCATCCTCACCTTCGCCTCCGCCCGTGCAACCCCTTCCAAGGGAGATCGGTAACGAAGCATTGGCTGTCCTCGCGCCTATGGCCAGGGATGTGACCAAGAACACGAAAACAAAACCGACAAGAACAAGAGCAGTCTTTCCCGTTCTCATTTTGTTCCCACTTGAGATGGTGGATCCTGTTAACATGATTTTGAGATATGGATTCTGAATCTATATAATAATTCGAAACGATTGCTGATCTTCGAAAACGCCTAACTATTTCGATACATCGAATTGACAACGCCTAAACAGCTTCGAGCGGCTTTTAGGACGCTCGGAATTCGAAGGATATCGATAATCGATAGCCGGTCTTGATTACTTCAAGCGCCACCTCTGGCCTGGTGGTTAATTTCCCCGCTTGACACCAATCGAGACTTCCCTTTTTCAAATTTCAGATAGGTAAGAAAAGGGAAC
>JASHXQ010000115.1 GCA_030043455.1 Nitrososphaerales archaeon
TCTTTCGTGAGAAAAGAACTCTCGACGATCAGTGAAAGCAAATCGATCGCTGACGGCTTGCTGGTTAGAAGGCCCGGGGACATCACCTTTGAATTTGTGAGGCACTATGTGGATAGAATCGTCCTTGTATCGGATGCGGAAATTCTTGATGCGACAAAACAGCTAATTACGAAGGAGCATGTTCTATCCGAACCCTCGGGAGCGGCCGCCTTTGCCGGGTTGCTGAAATCTCGGAGCGAGAATGCGGAGGAGAAGAAACAAAAGTCCGCAGCGATTGTGTCGGGAGGCAACATCTCGGTGGAACTCCTCCAAAAATTGCTCGAAGCCAAATCCGGTTAGTTCAACGCGACGTCTGAAAAAGCATTGGACAGTTCGGAAGAGACTAAAGTAGATGTTTGCATAGTTACCCTTCGAGGACTCTCCAAAGAATTTTACGATTCCCTCTACGAAGCTATACCGGTAAACCAGATAATCGTCGACAGTACTACGAAGCCGCTTGGAAAGGCTCGACAATCCGTTATCCAGCGAGTCACGACGGAAAAGTTCGTCTTCGTCGACGACGATGTATTTCTACCGCCTAACTGGTATGCGGACGTCATGAAGTACTGGGACGGGGACAAAATCGGATGGGTCGAAGGTTGGGCGGTACCCACTCAGCCTCCGTGGTACACAAAATGGACCATGAGCCGGTTCAAAGGAGCGAGTGTCGAGTCCATACCTTACGATGGACGGGGATTCACACTGGATACAGTAATCCGAACGGACTTGGTGAAAGACTGGGTATCTCCCGAAGACCTGGACTTTTTCGAAGACTTGGTTCTCAGCAATTACGTCGTTTCCCAAGGCTACGAGGTACTGCGAGTTCCGGTGAAAAGCGAGCACCGCATTCCATACAATGTATTTGATCAGATGCACAAGGGGGCGAAAGCGGCGAATCGCAAGGCTTCTGCCCGGATTTCATTCTCCACCAGAACTTTTCTGAGCGGGGTGAAAGCGTCCCTTTTGACCGGAGATCTCAGCATTGGCTACAACGCTCTCAAACTCGCGTTAATCGCGTTGAATCCCTGAAAATAACAGTGGGAGTTCGCATTGCTTTCCATCATCTAGATTTCCACGGCCTTTTTCCCGGTAAAACCTACTCCTCCCCAATAGCGATAGAATTCTGCTTTCTTGAGAGGTTTGGGTAGCCTTTCAACAGGAAAACCCAAGGCTTCCCTGACAGCCATCCAGATTACGTTCACACCGCTGAAGAGGCTCGCAGCCATCGTTCCCTGGACTCTGGGATTGCACTCGAGTATCTTGGCGACGCCCTCAGAATCTAATTTGAACTGGAAGCCGAAAGCAAATCGCAGACCCGCAGCTCTGGCTAGCTTCAGAGAATTTTCCACAATGTCCTTTCGATATTCCAGAGCAGTTCTGAAGCTGATCCCGTTCACAATTTCCTTTCTGAGTCGGGGAATCGCCACAGAAATTTTTTCGCCCGAGAAGACGTCTACGGAGTATTCGTCCCCGGGTAGAAACTCCGAGATCATTAATTCCGGAAAATCTGTTTTATCATTGCGTGCAAGAATTGCGAGGAGCTCTTCAAGGGAAAGCTCAGTCACGTTTGGTTTCTGCGTAAGGAACCTCTCAGTGTCCCAGCTACTTCCTTTTCGAAGGACGCGAAATCCCCGGCTGCCGAAACTTACTGGAGGCTTGACTACTACCGGGCTCTCGGGATATCCTAGCTCCTTTGCCATTCGTCGAAGCTCCTCCGCGGTACTTACAAGTTTAGAATTCGGAAAGGGAATTCCAATTTCTTCGCAGAGTTTCAATAAAGCGTACTTGTTATTGGCCTTTTCAATTGCGGAAGCATCAGAGACTACAACCTTGGCTTTCACATCTTTGTAAGACTTGGAGAGCTTGGCCGTCTCGCGCGTTGTCTGAGGCAGAACGACGTCGATAGAATCATAGTTACAGATCCTGTTGATCGCTCTAACATAATTTTCATCCTCCGGGGAAGGCACTCTGTGAAAATTTTCGATCCAGAATCTTCCCACCACGTCTTCTTTGATATCTACTCCCGTGATATGCACCCGTACGCGATCTGAGTTATGCCTGAGGGCGAAGATGGTGCCTCTAGTCCCCGGCGCACCGACTCCGGTGAGGAGCACTCTCACGACGCGGGGAAGGGGAATTCCGCAGTCACCATTTCGTCCTTATGGCGTCAAAGGCCTCGGCATACGTCGCTCTCACCTGAATCCCCCGCACTTTGGCGATACCCTTGATGTAATCGAGCGTGAAATAGGGTCTCTTGGCCGCGAACTGCGTCTTGTATGCCTGCAGGGCATGCCACTTTTTCTTGATATGGCGTTCTTCCAGGGTGATAAAACCCCTCGTCGGGAAGACGATCGTGTTCCAGGGAAGTTCGTATCCCCACAGGGTTATCTCCTTGAAGGCGCGTAATCCTTCGTAAAATACCGTTTGATGATCTTGGTGAAGATCTTCGCCTGATGGTAAAAACACCATGTCCGGCTTGATCACCTTTCTCAAAGTGATGAGCTCGTCAAGAATTTCTTGACGATGGTAGGAGAGAGTTCTCACTTCATAATTGAAAACAGTTAGGCGATCCTCCCTAACACCCAAAAGAGACATAGCCCTGTGAAATTCGTCTCGCAGAGCTGTTTTGGGAAAGCCCTTGGGGACAGATTTTTCCGCAGTGGAAAACACGGCGACAAAAATTTCCCCGCCATCCTCGAGGAATCGGGCAATAGTCCCGCCGCAACCCATTTCGACGTCATCGGTGTGGGGGGCGAGCATCAGAAAGCGTTTGTAATTGATCAAATGAGCCTAGTCAATCTCGACGTACAAAAATACCGCACAAAAGTTTTGAGTCCTTGATCCTCGATCAACATACCCTTTAGAGCGCTCGAATTTAGCTCAGCAGACAGAAAGCCTACCAGCATGGTCGCAGCCGCTTTCCGGCTTTGGGTACCCCTGGCAGAGTTGAGAAGATTTGCAAGAAATCGGAGCGTCACAAAGTATGAAGGGAAGCCGAGGCTGTACATCGCGCGGCCCCACCCTAAGAGATTGCTGGGCCGGAAAGGACGAAGATGTTCATACCTAACATCGGGGTAGAGTTTCACTTTGTAACCTAGCTCAAGAGCTTTGTAAAGCAACCACGTCTCCCACCCATAGGCTATAGGGTATCGTCCACCGACTTGGTTCATGTAGCTGTTCCTGACTATCCGACCTCCACCATGCGGCATCTGATCCCCGCTTCTTCCTCTTGCTACGAGCCACTCTCCCGAAGATACTACTAGCTCAGGATCACTCTCCATTCGGACAAGCAGCTTCTCGGCATAGTCTTGAGAAAGTTCGTTGTCGTCGCCAGAGACCATCATGTAATCCGTCTTTGCGAGGCCTCTGCCTTCTTTCTGAACATAGTCCAATGCCAGATTCAGCAGCCTTGGGACCTTTCTTATGTCTCGAATTTTGGAGCCGGTATCCAAGATGTGCATTCTCTGAAATGTTTTGGATCTCACAATCTTCGTGGTGTCGTCCGTCGAACCATCGTTTATCACCACAATGAACTTGGGGGGAACTGTCTGATGAATTATGGAATCCAGTGTAGCACCGATGGTGTCCGCACCATCTCTTGTTACGATGCCACACCAATAATCCTGGCTCATGAAGGAAGACCACGCACTAAATTTAGGAAAGCAACGATAGGCTGGTTAGAAGTTTCACCTTTTTTGTCCTTGATTAACGTTCCTTTGGCGCATCAGAAGAGACCGCACTAAACGAATCCAGGGAGAATCGCT
>JASHXQ010000008.1 GCA_030043455.1 Nitrososphaerales archaeon
GGCCATCCTTGATAATTTGGATCAGATAATCGCAATCGCGAAGGATTATTATAAGACCAAAGCGATTGTCACGACAGAAACTGAAGCAGAGATTACCGCTAAAGCCGAACAGGAATTCAAAAAGTAGGTTCCCATCCTTTCTCGACACGTGCGAGAAACTCCCAACGATCTGTCACTGGGAGATGATCTTGAAAAAATGTCTTTTAGGGCATCCATGTAGAGAGGCTTTACATCTGAGACTCTTTTTTTAGTGAAAATTTGGCCGACAAAATTTCCCTAAAATTGAAATAACCAATCGGCGCCAAGACCATTAAGAGATCTTACCATGGTTGCCGAAAAAGTAATGCATTTTCAGGGGAAAAACAAGGACCTGACTCAACTTTCACAGCAGATCGTCCAGCAGTTACAATCTGAGGGATACAAGGTTCAATCCGCGAACAAGCCTATTGGATTGGTCATCCAGGCGCAAAAAGCTGGGATTCTGAGAGACATCATCACGGCGGACAGAGCCTTTACGATCTTGATCACCGGAGATCCAAATGACTTTACAATCCACATCGGAATCGGAAAATGGGTACAGAATATTGCCGTGGCTGCGGCTGAAATATTGCTTTTGTCCGTACTGTTTCTCGCGGTTGACGTTCCGGAAATGCTCTGGACTACTCATGTGGAAGGTCAGTTAGCTAAAGAAATTAAGCAAATTGTCGAAAGCGGCGCACCCATGCCATCTGCCCATTAACATGGGTTCCTCCTCCTTTTTTACGACGAACCAAAAGTAAAAAATGGAGTTCTAATCTCGAAAGTACTGTATCGCGTATCTTTCATGCGAGTCTATCCTTATTCTTTCAATCTCACCTGAATAAGTCATATCTCGAAGTTCCAGAAGTACGTGCAACCTGACATTTTCTATTTCCAGATCGTATTGCTTCGATATCTGCCGTGCCAGCTCTAGTGGGCAGGAAGGTCTCACTCTGAGCAATTTCCGAAGTTCCCTCGGATAATCGATCTTTTCTTCCAATTTTCTATGACTGTCTTACTTCATTTCTTTACCGGAGAAAACTATCTTGAAAATGACGGAGTAGCGTGAGACAATAATGATGACTCATATACCCAGCTCGAAAAATTACAGACAAGGTCCCTTGAATCTTGCATAAAGCCCATCAGTAATTCGTTTCTCTTTTGCAACTGATTATCGTTCCCAAGGATTCTTTGGAGGAGCTTTGTGCTTTGGGTAACATTCCCGACAGTAAATCACCCGGCCTTCCACAGGCTCAAACGGGACTCGGGTTTTCTGTCCACAATCCGAGCACACGGCATCCCTCATGATTCTAGGAATCTTGACAAAGCCATCACCAGGAGCTTTCCGATCTCTTTGACTGCCTCCACCCCTCGGTCGGCTGTTTTTTCCTCTATTTCCGTAAGACACTAAGAACGTCTTCTGTCAAGCTAGTCGAGCTATTAAGGCAAATGTAGCCCCTATACCACTACACAGTAATAGTCGAGAACGAATCTAGCCATGAGGAAAACCCGGTCTTAATCTTTGGAGAAACAAGGGACGGTTTTGAAGGTCCTCGAAGCGTACACGAGGGATGTGGGCCGGGGTGTTGTTCGTTTGGATTATGATGCCATGGACTCCCTCGATGCTTCGACCGGGGACATCGTGGAGCTCAAGGGAAAGCGGAAAACTGTGGGCAAGTGCCTGCCGCTTTATCCTTCAGATGAAGGACGCGGAGTGGTCCGAATCGATGGCCTTCTCAGAAACAATTCCGGGGTAGCCATCGGCGATTCGGTGACAGTAAGGAAGGTCAAAGCTCCTCCGGCTGAAAAAATAACCGTCTCCCCTCTCGAAGCAATTCCTCCGATTGACGAAAAATATCTAGCTGACGCGCTCGAGGGCGTTCCCGTCACCAAAGGCGACAATATCATGATTCCTTATTTCGGCGGTCGTTTAACCTTCCAGGTGCAGAGCTTTATTCCACTTGCCGAGGCCGTGCTAATCACTCAAAGGACCATTTTTGTCATTTCTGAGAAGAGCGAAGCGATTCGCGGAGTTCCCCAAGTCACGTATGAGGACATCGGTGGAATGAAGGATGAAATCCAGAAGGTAAGGGAAATGATCGAGCTACCGCTTCGTCATCCGGAGATTTTCGAAAAATTAGGCGTGGAGGCGCCAAAAGGAGTCCTCCTGTATGGAACCCCTGGCACTGGAAAGACTTTGATCGCCAAAGCAGTTGCCAACGAGAGTAATGCGCACTTTATCAGCATCTCGGGACCGGAAATCATGAGCAAGTTTTACGGAGAAAGCGAAGCGAGGGTAAGAGAGATTTTCAAGGAAGCCCGGGAAAAGTCTCCCTCGATTGTGTTTATCGATGAGATCGATAGCATCGCCCCCAAAAGGGAAGAGGTCACCGGCGAGGTGGAAAGGAGAGTTGTCTCGCAACTTTTGGCGTTGATGGACGGGTTGGAAGCCCGGGGAAAGGTCATCGTGATCGCGGCCACGAATCGCCCTAACGCCATCGACCCCGCCCTGAGGCGCCCCGGGAGATTTGATAGGGAAGTGGAAATCAAGGTGCCCAACAAAAAGGGGAGAAGCGAGATCCTTCAAATTCACACCCGGCACATGCCCCTCACCCAAGATGTAGATCTTGAAAGGCTGTCCTCCATCACCCATGGTTTTGTGGGAGCGGATCTGGAGGGCCTCTGCAAGGAAGCTGCCATGAAGGTTTTGCGGCGGGTCCTACCCGAGCTGAAGCTTGAGGAAGACAAGCTCACTCCAGAGTTTCTGAGCAAGTTACAGGTGACCAAAGACGATTTTCAACTTGCCCTAAAGGACATCATGCCCTCGGCGATGCGGGAGGTGTACGTTGAGACTCCGGATGTTCGGTGGTCCGAAATTGGTGGGCTGGGCACTACAAAGAAAGAGCTCCAGGAAGCTGTAGAATGGCCTCTGAAGTACCCAGATCTTTACAGTACGATTGGCTACAGCATGCCTAAGGGCATACTCCTCTACGGACCTTCCGGGACTGGCAAGACTTTACTTGCAAAGGCAGTTGCCACCGAAAGCGAAGCCAACTTTATCAGCATCCGAGGGCCCGAACTGCTTTCCAAATGGGTGGGAGAGTCTGAACGGGGAATAAGGGAAGTTTTCAGACGGGCGAGACAAGCAGCTCCATGCGTGATTTTCTTCGACGAAATTGATTCGCTGGCTCCCGTCAGAGGGTTGGGGGGAGAGAGTCAAGTCACCGAGAGGGTTGTCAGCCAGCTGCTCACCGAGCTGGACGGAATTCAATCCCTCAACGGTGTCGTGGTTCTTGCTGCGACAAACAGAATGGACATGGTAGATCCTGCTCTCCTCAGAGCTGGTAGGTTTGACAAGTTGTTGCTCATTCCACAGCCCGATCGCAACGCGAGAAAGCAGATCCTGGAAATCCGCATGCGCGGCAAGCAGATCGATAGCGGGTTGGTAATCGACCGGCTCGCCGAGTTGACTGATGGGTTGAGCGGCGCTGACATTACTTCAGTAGTGAATACCGCGGTATCAC
>JASHXQ010000116.1 GCA_030043455.1 Nitrososphaerales archaeon
AAGAACCAAAGAGGGAGAACTCATTTCATCTTAATCTAATCCGATTTCCGACCCGATCTTGAAGTTCAAGACGACTTAATTTCACGAGCGGGCTTGCCCTTCCGGTAATCCTCTTCCAGGGCAGCCACTAGACTATCCCAGTACTCGTTCGCGTCGCTGACCCACTGACTCCTAGTGGGATGTTTTAGTGTCATCCACCGTTCCGTGATAGATATGGTCAGTCGCGTTCGCCCAGAAGCGAGGCGTGCAAGCTTGTAATCCATCGCGTCAAGGTCCGTCACGCCTATCTGATCCTTGTGCCAGGCGTCAGGTGGACTCAATCGAACGAGTTCCACAGCTACCTTGGAGCTCTCGATGGGAGTGACCCTCTGAATGATTCTGACCACGCGATCCGACCCGACATGAATCACCTCGTGACGCGTTTTCGAGAATTTCCCGTCGTCACTCCGAAAGTCGGTGCACCATTCGTACACGTATTTGATCGGCGCCTTGATGGTCTTCGTGACCTGGGCATGGTGTGTAGCAAAAACGCGTCGACTGGATTCCGGCATGTGACAGATTAGCGTGACGGATTTCTCGCTATCAAGCTTTTCCTCGCCTATTACTGTCAAGTTGGGTTTGGGCTTACTAGTAAAATTCCATCTGGATCTTTGAATGCCTTCATCAGAAACCATGTCGTGAAAAGGAAAATTTATGGATTGGAAGCCATTGGAACACTTGTCAAAGGAAGGGGCGATGTCATTAGCATGAACTCCGAAAGAACAAGAATTTCATTCATTCACGTTGGCTTGCCACTGGACCACCCCTCTATTCCAAAAGAATACCAGGTGAAAGCAAGAGAAGGGCTCCACCAAGTGCGCGATCGGATGCGAGCGGAAGGTTACAATTATGAGCTCGTTTTTGCATCGCCAGAAAGTGGTTTGAAGGCGTTCAAGTCGCAGCTCGAAACTGCTCCGCCAGATGGGGTCGTTATAGGCGGAGGAGTCGTGGGCAACCCCCAATTGCGTTTTTTTATGGAGCAGATCATTGACGTGATTAGAGCCTCCGCGCCAAAGAGCAAGATCCTTTTGATAGGCTCTCCAGATGAGGTGCCCGCCGCTGTTACCCGATGGTTTCCGAAGTCATAGGATAGTGTTGCTCAGATCTTTTTCTTCATCTTGGCATCTTCCTTCAGTTTTTTCTTAGCCACCTCGGGATGCAGAATGTAAAGAATGATCGCTTGTGCATGCCCATGCCCTAACCCCATGTCCTTTTTCAGCCACTGGAGAAGCTCGGCATGCTTCACTAGACCTTTATCCCTCGCAAGCCTCATGTACTCTTCAGGAGTTTTGCCCGTCTTCGCGTATATGTTGTCGATGTAAGCTTTGTAAGTCAAGAATTTATTTTCCCAGCTTCCTTTCCAGTTTCTCTTTTGTCAGGAGCGTACTTGGAGAGAACCACACCATGACTGAACGATCTTGTTTCTACTAGCTCCAAAGGAATCTGGAGCCCTTCCTTGAACAGACGCTTTCCTCTTCCCCATACCAAAGGAAATGTCAGTAGCTGATACTCGTCGATCAAGTAATGTTCCATCAACCATTGGGCAAGACCAATACTACCAGTAATCCCGATATTGCCTTCAGACAGATCCTTCAGCTTCCGAATATCCTCCTCAAGGTTGCTCCCCCTTATTATCGTGGAGTTATTCCAATCTGTTTTCTGAAGAGATGAGGATACTACGTATTTGGGCGCACTGTTGAGCTTGCTCGCGATACCGTATTCATTATGCGTTTGCGTAGGCCAAAAACTTGCAAATCCTTCGTAGGTTCTTCGCCCTAACAATAATGAATTAAGAGAGTTGACTTTTGACATGTCGTACTCCATCAAATCGGGCGAGGCGTATCCGAATCTCCAAGCCTCGGGGCCCTCAACCACGCCGTCGAGAGTAATATCGACTCCAAGAATTATCTTCCCCATATTTGTTTTCTAACCTCTTCTAAAGAGACGGCAGGTCCGTCTTCTTCCGTCTCTCCAGAAGTTCAGCGAAGCGATCTCTCGACTCGGTCGAACCTCTTTCCATACCGGTACTGACCATGCCGTCAAGGGCTTCTTTGGAGGGAAATCTAGATACCTGCGTAATCCTAGTCTTTCCACCGGGGAGTTGCTCGAAAGTTACGGTGTCAACCACCACGCTGTTGGGTACAGCTTCGAAGACGAAGGTGGAAACGATTCGTTTGTTTTGGATTATCTCTCGATATTCGCCGTGAAAACCGTACGTGTTCTTCTCTGGATCTTCATGGATGAACCGCCAGGTGCCACCGATACGAAAATCCATTTGATCAACTGTAGTCTTCAAAAATCTAGGACCCCACCATTCTGGTATCAGCTCGGGATCGGTGTAAGCCTTCCAGACTAGGTCTCTTGCTGAGTCGAAGATCCTTGTAGCCATAACTTCGAGTTTCTCTTGATCTACCGCGAAACTTGCTTTTTCTGACAACCACATCACTTCTTCTTTCTGGTCTTTAGGACCGCATCCAGCGCGTCTAATCGATGCGCCACCTGCCTAGCCCAATCCTCCAGCATCAGCATCGTGTCCGCATTTACTGAGTAAATCCTCTGTTGTGCCCGTCTTTCTACATGCACCAGTCCAGACTCCCTTAGTACCCGAAGATGGCGCGAGACATCCTGTGGCGTCACCTTGAACTCCGCACAGATCTCGGAAGCAGACATCTCACCTCTTGAAGACAGAAGCTCCAACACCTTGCGTCTGCTGGGTTCGGACAAAGCGAAGAATACTTCTTGTTGTGCTGACATTTAATTACGCAATCGCTTAATTAAAAGAATATTTAAATATAGTTTCTTTGGGTTTCTTTCAAATTTCGGGGCATGACTTCCGGAGATATGTCAAGTCGGTCAGTCCTCCAAAACCGGCGGAAGTATCATACCGATCTTGAATAACAAAAACCATTTCCAGATCTATAGTTATAGAAAATTCGGTAATTCAGTTTCCTCCTTAATTTAGTCCTAATTTTGGATCATTTTCGGAAATTCGCCAAATACTTGGACAGCTAATTAACCACTCACCCAGTGCGACTTATCTTTGCCCGATACCCAAAAGGAAACTGGAACCAAAGAAGATGGCGATGAATCCGCGAGCCAACTTAATGTCGAACAGCCACAGTCTCAGCAAACTGAGTCCGCGGAGCAAAAAAAGCAACAACGAACTCTAGTTCCCAAACCAAACATCTCGGCGATTGGGACATCAAACAAAGAGTCGGTTGTTGAAGCAGTTCCTCAGGGTGAACAAGCACACCCGAAGGCACCAGTTTCTAGGCCACGAATAGGAACTCCTATCGGGACGGCGAGCTCAGCGTCTCCTGGGACTTCTCCAATAGCTAAACCCTCCATCGGAACATCTGCAGGAGCAAGACCCACTATTGGGACGCCTCTGAGTGCCGCAAGGTCCCCCGGTCCAGAAACTGGATCTCCGATGGACCGAAGCGCTTCGACTCCTGTCCCACTGATAGCGTCTACCACTAGGATGCTGCCGAACGCTTCTGCAAAAAAGAAAGCAGAGAGTAAGGCGGAACTTTCGCGAAGGAACTTTTTGAGAGGTCTTGCACTTCTCGGTGGCCTCGTGGCAGTCGCTCAATTCGGCCTCCTCGGTGGTTTCTTGCAGGGTTCTGTCGAGGCGTCTTCAATCACCACGCAGGTCATTGTCGACTCGACAACGGGTGAGAATATCACACCTTCCACGCTTGCTCCTGTCCAATGGGAAAGCTTCGTGTTTCCCCGGACGGGTAACGCGAACATCGACGACGACACTTTCAGGCAGTTCGTCATCATCAAATTGCCGAGTGGATTTACCGCCCCGGCAAGTCTTTCTACGAGGGATTCCTCGGGAAATATCTACGTCGGATTTAGTAGAGTGTGCGTCCACCTATGGTGCCTCTGGAGCTACGTTCCCACCGACATGAGAATGGAATGTCCCTGCCACGGTAGCCAATATGTACCTGGATCTGGGATCTATCCCTCACTACCGATTGCAGACAACAAGCCCCCAGGCTTGGCGGTCGAAGGGCCGGCTTCGTTACAGACGCCGCCAAATAACATGCTCCCAATCATAACTCTACAGTACAATTCTGATGGGACGTTTACAGCAACCGGAATAGTAGGTGTTGTTGGTTGTGGTCAAGACTGTTAGGCAATGGAGCCCGCTTTTTACTGACACCCTTGAAGGCTAGCTTTCACAATCCCACTCTCTGTTTGACTATTTCCCATCTGTCTTTGCGAACTGATTCTGCAGCGATCCGTTTCATGCTCTCCAAGAAAGATGGGGGTGCACCTTTCTTCATGCCAGCAAACATGCCCATCAGCTCGTTGGCGTTGAGGGATGGAAACACCCATTTCATCCATTCAGCATATCGTTCCGGCGGAGTGTTTCTTTCAACGGTCGTGCGGATTGCAACAAGTTGTTCATCGGTGAAATGCCGCCAAGTCGCTGGAAGGATCGTCACCTCTTCTCTAGCGAGATGTGTAAGGTAGAATGCAAAAAGGTCATCCGTCATCTGATTTAGCCTGATCCCCATGTCTATCCTCCTTCCGGGCTCGGTGGTCGCCTTTATTTCCTCCGAGAATTTCGATATTGTTCCGAGCCTCCTCACAACCTCTCTATGTTCCTGAATGAGTTGTTCAACGATTTCAGGCTCGAAAGGATGAACCTGCGGAAACAGATACTTGTCCTCGTTCCCCGCGTGTTCATGGAGCAAACACATGATACAGCTGGAGGACGTAGCTAGCTCTAGATCGTATTCCAACTTCGCGAGGAGTTCTCTTGTGGCCCGCTCATCCGTGAAATCCGCAACCTGAAGATCCCTTCCCAGCACGTAAATCATCGAGCGGACACCTTTGTGGATCGGTGTAAAGAGGTCTACTCGTTGCACAAAAACAACCATTATCGACCAACCTCTAAAGCCCGTAGTATCGTCATTTCATGTTCATCGTAAGTGAGCGACCTTTAGAAAAGTGGTTATACGGGTTGCCATCCAGGAGTTAGAGCGCGGAATGTGGGATTTGATACCCCAATTTACTAGCAAGAAAAACTAACGAGAAGCATCTTGAAGCTTGAATGTCTGCGTTTTTAGCACTTGGATAAACTCCTTGAGAAAATCGACAATGACAGCTGTTTGATCGGCATCATATCTTCCGAAGAGCTTTGACATCGCGGCCCGGTAGGAAATCATGATGTCGCCGAGTTTCT
>JASHXQ010000117.1 GCA_030043455.1 Nitrososphaerales archaeon
AAACCCGTTGAGCTTGATAAGCTCGATCGGTAAGCTACTGAATTGAAACTGTACTGCGATTTTGTCAGTTTTCTAAGCCACCGGCGGCCAGATCTGAACAGTCTTCCTGAGGTAAGAGTGACCCAAATATTTAGGCGTCAGACATATGGAAGAATTTTCATAATTTAGAATCAAGCTTCAAGTGTATATACTAGGCAGGTGAGTCGATATACTAGACGACTGATTGGTACTCTACAGTTTCTGTGAGAATTGTGGCCACGATGAGGAAGTTGCTTACTGTTCTGAGCACAAAAAATTCCTCTGCTTGACCTGCGACTGGCAATTACATGAAACTGAAATGAAGCGAGTAATCGATTGATCTTTCAAGCGCTGGCCCGTTGCGTGCTCAACTGAGCATAAAGCTCCATAGGCTCACCAAAATCGGGCCAGTCAGCTAGCGCCGAGAAATGGGAGACGTGGCCCCGGTGGTTCTGTAGATACGGCTACGGCGATCTTCAAAATCTGGATGTTCTGTGATCACCTTGTTTTTTAGCAGCTGTTCCAGGGCTTTCTGCACCGTCCGCAGAGGTAAGCGAGTCATCGATACCAGCTGTTGTTGGTTTACGGGTTGATAGTTTCTGATGACGAAGAGCACGAATTTCACCGAGGGACCGCCCGCCACATTTTTCTGTGGCCGGTCAATACCAAAGGTGTCGAACCTTAGCCCCTGTCGCTCTGATTCAAGAGAGGCGATCGAATTAAGAGAGACATTTCCGAGATTTACATCTGATCCTAGTTCCAAAATGAGGGATGCCTGTTGCGCTTCGTTTGGAGCCTCAAAAATGATCTCGCGCTGATCCACCCTCTGCGTGATCGACCGAAGGTCGTTCCACTTGATATTCCCGGAATCATCAAAGATCCCGACGCTTCGGCCCCTTTCTCTGCCCTCTAGGACCACCTTCAAGGGGCTCAGAGCAAGAGCTCCTTCGAGCTCAGAAACAGTTTCGGCTGAGGAGAGCTGAGATGACGGATCCTTTTTCCCCACAGCAATCAAGAATTCGAAGCCATGCACCTTTACTTCTTTCGCGATCTTTGCTTTGTCCTCCGAAGAAAGATCGATTATACCATCCGAGATCTCTACCAAATCAAAGCCCAGCTTGTGAACCTTCTTTAGAGTTGGTTCGAGGGTATTGTGAAAGATTGCATGCTCTAAAAGAGTGCCCGACGTCGAAACCCTGATCCCATTCTTCCGATAGTATCTAATCCGCGAGGTAAGCGCTTCTTCCTTCCACACTAAAGGAAGTCCCCAACCGATCTCTACAATGTCAACGTGATCGGAGATCTGGTCAAACTCTTCCCTCACCAAACCGTATAGCCTGTCGATGACCATGGTGATACGGGTATTCAATTTCCGCCGATAGATGTCGCTCAAGTTCTCCCTACTTGTTAGCAGAGTTGCGTGCATTGTCTCTCATTTTCAGATATATATTCAGACTGCATGCAGAAAAGTGGAATCTTTCGGAAGTTTGGATGCAAGATGCAAATCCCGTGGAGTAGTCCCACGACTTCCAAACCTCGGTGCACGGTGACTGCTTGACCTGATGTTCTCGTGTGGTTGAGCGCCTAAACGAAATCCATTCTATTCTACTTCACTCGCTAGTGTGGCATGGTTTGTAATGAACTTCAATTCTCATTTTTCAACGAAAAGATATACATCGAATATCGATACCGAGAATTGCATTAATTATATATAATCAAAAGATAACTTTGTGTCTTTATAATGCCGCAGACTACAACTCAATCCAAATACACCACCGTCTCAATCCCGATCACTTTGCATGACAGAATTGAGAAAATGATTATCAAAAAGAGTGGGTTCAAGTCCGTGTCCGACTATGTTACCTATGTCCTGAGAGAAGTTGTGGCAATGCACGAGACCAAAGACGTGCCCGAACCATTCACGAGCACCGATGTAGAAGAAATCAAAGCAAGGCTCAAAGCTCTAGGCTATCTGTGAGGGAATAAAGGTGGAGATTTGATTTGTCGCTATCACCACATGGCGGAAGACTTGTCTCCGTGAGTACGTTCACCAATTCGCCGGAGAAATCCAAGGATCTGGGAGAGAACTCTACTGTAAAGGTGACTCAAGAGACTATGGTGCAGATGTTTAACATCTCAACAGGTGTGCTTAGTCCTCTAACTGGGTTCATGGGCAAGGCAGATTATGAAAACGTAATCGACAACATGAGGCTGGCGGACGACACTCCCTGGACAATTCCTGTTCTACTCCACGTGCCTGAAACTTTCAACGCTGGGGGAGGCGATGAAATCACCCTCTTGGATGAGACTGGAAATGCCGTGGGATTGCTCAACTTTGAGGAGCTCTATACTATCTCCAAGAAAGAGCACGCAAAGAAGGTTTTTGGGACGGAAGAAGAAGCTCACCCTGGAGTTGCAAAGATTTACGCGTCTTCCGATCGGGTGGTTGCCGGCAAACTAAGGTCTGTTTCGAAATTTGACAAGGGCCCCTTCGAGAACTATACTTTGACCCCTAAAGAAACCCGAGTTCTATTCAAAGAAAAAGGCTGGAAGGATATCATCGCCTTCCAAACCAGGAACGCCCCCCACATTGGTCACGAGTACGTGCAGAAGACCGGTCTCGCGTTCGCTGATGGAATTTTCATCAATCCAGTTCTGGGGAAGAAGAAAAGCGGAGATTTTACGGACGAAGTGATCTTGGCAGCTTACCAGGCACTTGTGAAAAATTACTACCCTAAGAATTCGGCGGTGTTAAGCGTACTCCACTACGAAATGCAGTATGGGGGTCCCAAAGAAGCAATCATGCATGCCATCATGCGCAAGAACTTTGGCTGTACGCATATCGCGATCGGAAGGGATCACGCCGGAGTCGGAAACTACTATGGGCCCTATGCCGCGCACGAGATTTTCAAAGAATTTCCCGATCTCGGGATCCAAGCGGTATTTTTC
>JASHXQ010000118.1 GCA_030043455.1 Nitrososphaerales archaeon
GCTCGCCGAAATCCAAGGCGAGCCTGCGCATTATTCTGCCTCTTTCGTTCCAGGGAACCTGAACGACGCCTTTTGCCAACCGCGGCTGATAGATCTCCTTCTTGATTTCGTGGATGCGTTTCCCTGTGCTTGCAAGATATTCTATGATCTTGCCGGCGGCAAGCAGACCGTCGGGAAAAGGATGAGCCTTACTGGTAATGAACTCTCCTGCATCATTCCCGGAAAATTCCGCCGACCCGGAGCCAACGGCTTCCATCAAAGACCGAGGCTCGGTCTTTAATTTCACCACCATCTGATGATGCTTTTCTGCGATTGTGTCGATCAATCCAGATGAGCTTACAGGAACCGCAATTGGTCCCTGCTCCAGATGAAGCATTACTTCAGACATCAGGGCAAGAGCTTCGTCACCGCTGAGCATCTCCCCAGTTTCGTCCACAATTCTCAAAGTGTCCCCCGACCCGGCTATCCTGAAACCGGCCGCCGCCCCAACAGCGGTGACAATATCTTTTAGATTGGAGGGACTGCTAGACACTGACAAAGTAGTAGAATAGGTTCCACTACTGGCATTGAGACTAATCACCTCGCAACCCAATTTTGAGAGAATCTGGGGAGCGGTCGCAGACGCCGGTCCAAGCGCGCAATCCACGACGATCCGCGGTCGGGAATTCTTGATATTTCGGGAATCAATATTCTGCAAAATCGTTTCCTCGTAAGCATACTCGCTCTGGGGCAGATAGAAAATATCGGATAACTCCTCGTACGACGCTCTGTGAATCTCTTCCTTGAAGAGAATGCTCTCGATTTTTCTGGAAGTCTCCGAGCCTATGTTGAAGCCACGTGAATCCAGAAATTGCATGATAGAATAATCGGGCTCTAACGAATTTGCGCCAAAGTACACACCACCTTCCAATCTGTTGGATACAATTGATAATCGCATCAGGGGCAATGGTGCGGCTTCGAGGTTGAATACGGTGTTGCCTGCAGATAACAAGCCGGCGATGAAGGAGCGCTTCAACATCCTTGAGGATCTCAGTGTATCTCTGGCAACCACTACCTTTCCCTTGGAGCCAGCGAAAGTGGCGAAAGCCGCCCCCAGCTTCGCAGTAATTTCCGGGGTAATCTCCACGTTCGAAATTCCGACGATACCTCTCGATCCAAAGATGTTGCGTTGCCAAGTCAAACCCCAAACTAGATTGTCACGTACCACGGCGCCACTGTCGATACTTTTGTCTGGCCATATTCTGACCTTCTGAGCTACCTCAGCCCCACTCCCGATTTGAGTACTGTCGCCAACAACAGCCCCTTCGAAAACTCTCGCCCTCGGTCTTAGAACTGCGCTTTTACCGATGACACATCCCTTAGCTTCGGCTTCGCGACCAATGTACGCAAAATCATAGATCACAGATCTCGAAACCACCGCATTTGATTCCACGGAAACATTAGAGCCGATGCAAGACATTGGGCCGATAGATGCGTTCTTGGAAATCAAAGCTCGCGTTCCGATCAGACAGGGGCCAGTGATCTTGGCCGAAGAACTGATGTCTGCACCTTCTTCTACCCAGACGTTTTCGTCGGTCAGTTTTCCGGGAATTTCTACCTTTGTTTTCCCGGAGAGAATGTCGTGGTGCGCTGTGATGTACTGGGAGGGCATTCCTACGTCACACCAGTACCCTTCAAGGGGCAGCGCGTAGATCGGTTCGCCACTTCTCAGTAATTTGGGAAACAGTTCTTTCGAAAAATCGTACTGCTTGTCAGGATCGACCTGCCTTAGTGCCTCGGACTCTATGATGTAAATTCCGGTGTTAACAGTGTCACTGAACACTTCTGCCCACCCGGGTTTTTCCAAGAAGCGGTCTACCCTACCCTCGGGATTGGTCATCACGACACCGTATTCGAGCGGATTTTGAACATGCGCTAAGCCGATCGTGACCACGGCCCCCTTTTTCTTGTGGAAGCTAATTAGCTTCGAGAGGTCGAAATCAGTGATCACATCCCCTGAAATCACCATAAACGATCCATCAAGATTGTCCTCAATCGCCTTGACCGAACCAGCAGTCCCAAGCGGTCGATCTTCAAAGGAGTAATTCAAACGGATTTTGAGATTTGAGGAGCTGGAAAAGGCCGTGGTAATCTGGTCAGCGAGATAATGCAGAGTGATATGGGCGTCCGAAATCTGATGCTTTTGCAGCAAGCGAAGCACGTGCCACAAGATAGGCCGATTTACAACCGGTACCAGAGGCTTTGGGCGAGTTGAAGTCAACGGGCGAAGTCTCGAACCTTCGCCGCCCGCCATTACAACCGCTTGCAAATTCAAAACACACCGAAAAGAAGTTCGAGAGCTTGCGCTACGTGTAGGGTTCGAACTATGATATGAGTTTTGTTTTACACGATTCTGGAAAGGAAGTTGAGTCTGGTTTTTAGCTCGCTTTTCAAATAATCAATCGAAGGGGTTAGGATTGGATCGACATGTTTGAAAATCGAAGTGTAGTAAGTGGCATAGTCCAGTAGATACAGCATCGACACGATTCGACTGAGATAGGTGGTTCCGAGACTGGGAGCTTGGATGAACTGGGTCCGAGACCTCTTCAAAATGTCCTCGATGATCTGGAACCGGGTTTTAATTTCCAACGGATCATCCTCCAAACGCAATGAAATAGGTACAAAGTTGGAGCTCCCAGATTCGTCCCTCGAAGCTCTCTTTTTCCCGGAGGCCGCGTTCTTGTCCCATCCGACAATTTCATTGTGACATAGCTCAGGAACCTCACCAGCGAATCCATGAGTTTTTGCGTTCTCGTTGAGCGACTGCCTAAACCTCAACCCAATCGACCGTGTCCTGCGCGAGGAGTAGATCAGGGGCATAGAATTTTTCCCTTCGGACAACGCAGCTGCAATCTCCAGGGAACGATTTTGCTTGGAGGAGGGTCTCTGACATAGTTCCTGAGCTCTCGAGAGACATTCAATAGAGTCTAGAACGTTCTCTTCGGAGATCCGCAAGTACCCATTTTGGATCATGAACTTGAGAACGGGATAGAAGACTCCAGGGAAGGAGGATCGTGGCACCTTGAGCATGGAAGTTTTAGTAAACCGGATTCGGGGATTGGACTGTGACATTTTTTCCAGAAGTCCACCCGAACCAAAAGTACAGATATCAAACCCTCGTTTGCTGGCTTCTGACAGTACCGAAAGGGTTTCTTCCGTGTTGCCACTGGCGCTAATTCCTACAACGAGCGTTTCGTTCGTGTAGTATTTTGGTAAATGATACTCTTTGAGAACATCAATCCGCAGGGAATCCAGCTCGTCGGAGAGATCTGAGATCACTTCGCCGATGATTCCCGAACCGCCCATTCCCGCAAAAACAACGGACGAATAAGTACGCTCTAAACTAGGGGGCTCAGCTTCTTGCCAACTCTTTCTCGAAAGGCCGGGCCACGAATCGTAGTCAGCGCGAAGGTTAGAAGGATCCACCTTGGCTACTGAAGTGAAAATGGTCTCAATTTTTTTGGCCGAAACATGAGCGTGTTTCATTGTTTAACGCAACTCAGGGCAATTTGAATCGGGACCGGGCGACCCGTTGAAAAGCCCTTTCACTTTTGGTCATTTTATAAATTGACCTTATCAAAGCCCCGAAGGCTGCAGACATCACGATGCCCCTTCTTTCCATCATTCTTCGCTGAGTCGTAAGTGCACTCTCCAGAATAACTTCGGAGCTTCGAGCGCCTAGGCTTTTGCCGTATAGCGTGAAGGAAGGTACATTCCCTGAAACAAATCCAAAGATTTGTGACGCCACGCCAACGCTAGTGCCGGAAGCCAACAGTGCTCCGACCGCGGTTTTTGCCATGTCAGCGAGAAAGACACCCACTTTGATCTGGCCCGTGTCAACCGACTTTCGGCCTGATCTGACCCGGATCTTCCCGTATGTGTTTTTCAGATCGGAGCAAGTGGTCAGAGCACCCAGATTGACCCAGCTTCCCAAAATCGAATGGCCAAGGAACCCGTCGTGACTCTTGTTGCTGTACTCCGAGATGATCGAAGTTTCCACCTCCCCTGCGACCTTGCTGATGGCTCCGACGGTAGTTCCCTCCCGTATTCTCGCAGATCTGATCTTTGCCTGTTTCCCGATGTAGCAAGGCCCTGTGATGTGAGTAAAACTTTGAACT
>JASHXQ010000119.1 GCA_030043455.1 Nitrososphaerales archaeon
TAATTAACCAGCTCAAGGTTCAAGTTCAGATGAGAAAACTCGAAGCTGAGCTCATCGAGAACTTTGACTTCGCTTTCAATTGGATTATGGATGTTGCAAAGAAGAACGACTTAGATTTACCTAACGAAGAGGGCATGTTCTCTTGCTTGCAGAGGATCCAAAAGCTTATGGATGAAATCTACGGCTCATCACCCGGAATTCAACACGTTGGCCGGTCACCTAGTAGATTCAACAGAACCCCGCAAACCCTTAAATCGACACTTGACGTAGAAAGCGCCCCGTGAGCCTAGATCATGATGATTTCGCCGCTCACATTGCGGGCGACGTCGTGATAAGCGAGAATCCCGGTGATTCCATGCGGAAATGGCGGGAAAGGATCGCGGTGAAGCAGGCTATCTTGGCTAGAGAAATGGGTCTTTCCCCTTCCGACCTAAGTGACTATGAAAGCGGTAGAAGGGCTTCTCCCGGGGTGGGGTTCATCAAGAAGTACGTGAATGCATTGGTAAAGCTCGATCAGAACAACCACAAACTTCTGGTAAGGGAGGTTGAGCCCAAAGACAGATCCGCCATCCTCTCCATTGGCGAGTTCGGTGAACCAATTAAGGCGGGCAAACTAGTAGAACTCCTTGCTGGTTCGATTGTTACGGGTTCAGAGAAGCTAGATACTGAGATCTACGGTTATACCGTACTAGATTCCATAAAGACAATTTACGCTCTCTCTGGATTTGATTTCTACAAGATCTATGGCGCTACGACAGAGCGTTTGTTGGTCTTTACTAAGGTGGGGTTGGGTAGATCCCCGATGGTTGCCATCCGCGTGGTTCACCTTAAACCTCGAATGGTGGTCCTTCATGGTCCGAAGGAAATCGATCAAGTAGGCAAGGGACTGGCAGAAAAGGAACGGATTATTTTGAGTTTGACGGGGATGACCGAGGAAGAGATGATTAAACGGCTATCATCTTTGGCTCAAAGTAAGAAGCCTGTCGAACTTTCCGCGAATATTGCGAAATGAGAATACTCTCGGTGAATATGAGCTGCCCTTCGCAGGTTATCCCTCGGAAATTCAAATTGTCATCGGAACGCTAGTAATCTGCGCTCTGGGTCTAGCTGCCTACAAAGCCAAGGCAATTGATGCTGCTGGAGCTCTCTCCGGCGGAGTAATCAGTTTCGCTGCCTTTTTGGCTGGAGGATACCCTTGGTTGATTGTCATCGTGGCTTTCTTCGCGATTTCTTCTCTTCTTACTCGCTTTCGATATAGCTTTAAACAACAGCTGGGCTCCGCGCAGGAGAAGGGGGGAGTACGATCATGGCCGAACACTTTGGCTAATGGGTTGGTTGCCGGAGTAGCCGCTTTAGCAGAGATCGCCACCCATCAGGATGTATTCATCGTAGGCTTCATGGGTGCGATTGCGGCGGCTATGAGTGATACTGTGGCAACTGAAGTCGGTCTTCTCAGCAAATCAAAGCCAAGGATGATCGTGAATTTGAAGAAATTCGTGGAGCCGGGTACCTCCGGAGGGGTGACCCTAATGGGCGAGCTGGCTTGCCTTACATCCGCCCTAGTAATCACCGCGATAGGAAATATTCTCGGAATACTCTCGGGAAGTTTCCGTACTTTGTCCGCGGCAGCCCTGTCCGTCATTCTCGGTGCTATAATAGCGACCAATTTCGATAGCCTACTTGGGGGAACAGTCCAGGGCAGAAACAGATGCGTCGTTTGCGATATCAGAACGGAAGCCCTAACCCATCACGATAAGCAAACTGTATCAATCGAGGGAAGTAGATTCCTCGACAACAATGTGGTCAATTTGATTGCCACGTTGTCGGGAGCGTTGGTGGCGATCGGATTATTCCTGCTGCTTCTGGTGTTTATCCCTTAGTCCTCGCAATTTCTCGGGAATCTCTGCCAGTTTTACGCGAGTCTGGCTCATCGAGTCTCTCTCGCGAAGAGTAGCAGTACCGTCCTCCAATGTCTGATGGTCGACAGTTATACAATAGGGTGTCCCAACTTCGTCCATTCTACGATACCTCCGGCCGATTGCCCCGGAATCGTCGTAGAAAGTGTTGTACTCCTCTAGTTTGAGAGTGTCGTATAGAGAGGCAGCTTTTACCTCGAATTCTGGTTTGGAAAGGAGCGGGAAAACCGCTGCGAGATATGGTGAAATATTCGCTGGAAGTCTCAACACATCTCGCTCTTTCTCATGGACGAAGAAATGATCCAGTAGAGCGAAGAGGCTACGGTCCACTCCGAGACTAAGTTCAATGACATGGGGTAGCACTTTGCCCCGATCGCCATCGACAATCTGAAGATCCCTTTTCGAATATTTGGAGTGATTTCCCAGATCATAGTCTGTCCGATAGTTGCAGGCTACTAACTCGAGCCAGCCGACACTAGTGTCCACCTCGAAATCAAAAGCGTGCGTGGTGTAGAAAGCTCGATCTTTGGCGGATAGCTCCCTGAACCTGGTTCTCTCGATGGGAAAACCACAATTCTCATAGAACAGTTGCAGGAGCGAGAAAAAGAAAGTCAGGATCTCTTTACCTCCGAAAGCTTCCACAGCTTCCTCAGAGGTCAGTGTCCTAAATTCCTCACCACCCTCCTGAGTTAGAACATTTAATTTGACATCCTTGATTGCTTCAAATTTCTCCGGTTCAAGCGGAACGTTCGGGTTGAAGAAAATCTCCGTTTCGGCCTGCACCAGCTCGCGCAGACGGATCAGGGCTTGCCTCGGTGCAATTTCGTTGCGAAAGCTTTTCCCCACTTGCGCCACACCCTTGGGCAACCTCATCCGCATTGTCTTTGAAAGTCTCGCAAAATCCACGAAGATGCTCTGCGCCGTTTCTGGGCGCAGGTAGGCATCCACGTCCTCCGCCCCCACACCTACCCGGAACATCATGTTGAACTTCGAGGGCTTGCTGAAATCGCCTCCACACTTTGGACAGTGAAGATTGTGTTTGATAATGAGCTCCTGAAACTCCTCTGAAGATAGACGCTCGTCGATCTGCAGCCCCGTCTTTTCAGAAATGTACTTGTCGGCCCTGATTCGGGTCCCACAACGGGTACATTGCACAATCGGGTCGACTAGACTAGAGAGATGTCCTGATGCTTCAAAGACGATCTTAGGAAGAATGACGGAACCGTCAATTTCCAGCATGTCCTCTCGGCGGACCAGGTCCCTCCGCCACTGCCTCAGGAAATTGTTTCGCATCAATAGACCCGTGGGGCCGTATTCCCAAAATCCCGCAGGCGCGTCATTGTAAATTTCAGCCGACGGAAAGAAAAATCCCCTCTCGAGCGCTAGGCGAAGCAGTTCATCGTAAGTAGCCCTCTTTTCTTCGCTCATTGTAAATTCCCGTTGATCTTAAGAGATCCTTCGACTTAACCGATCTGTGAGACCTGAAGAATCTAGTTTTCCGGAGCTTTTGCCTGACGGCTGGGGCCGAACTTGTAGCCGTAGAAAATTTGCCCCGACTCTCCGTCCACGCGAATCCGCCTGAAAACGGCATTCAATTTCATGCCATCCCTAAGAGACTCATACGGGAGGTCCACTACCTGAGCGATGATCCGGATTCCGTTCTCCAATTCCAAAAGGCCGAACACCATAGGTTCCTGATCTTCAAAGCCCTGCACGCTCTCCTTTTGCAACGTATAACTTAGAAGCTTCCCAGTACGGGGCATCTCGTAGTCAGAGAATTTGGAAGAATGGCATTTCTTACAAATGACCACCGGCGGAAAGTACTCCTGACCGCATTGCTCACACTTGTTACCCAATATCCGGTAGTAACGATCGCGAGCTCTCCAGTATGGAACCGACATTATTTTCTTCTACTCCTTGCTCAAAATGTGAACGTAACTTGATTCATCTATTCCAGACATGTTTTGCAACAGGCAAGTCTTAGCTTTTCGAACCTGATTGGAACCTCCCTTGCCATTCATTTGCAGGAAAGCTTCGCAGAACTGATACAAACCTGCCGCACCCACCGGATAACCTCTACCTTTCATGCCTCCGAAAGTGGATATGGGGAGCTCTCCATTCAGGTCAAATTTTCCCGCTTCTCCGTCAAGACAGGCATTCCCCGGTTTCGAGATCCCCATTCCCTCCATGATCAGCGGAGCCAGAATAGAATAAGAATCATGGATTTCTGCAAAATCAATTTCGGGAATGGTTTTGTTGGCAGATTTCAGCGCCTTCTTGGCAGCCGCTTCAGTAGAAGAAAAATGCAACATCCGATGGCGGTCGAATATGTTCGCTCCCATCGTGCTGCCTTCACTCGCAGCGACGCGAACGGCTTTGTCTCCTGCGTGATCCTCCCCGACGAGCAAGACCGCTGATGCACCATCTCCCACGGGCGCACAGTCCAGAACCCGGATTGGGTCAGCCACGATTTCCGACTTGGATACCTCTTCCTTTGAGAATTTCTTTCGAAATTGGGCATGTTCTGCCGTCGAGGAATTTCTGTGAGCAATCACCGGAAATGCCGAGAGATTGTCCCTTGTGACCCCGTATTGAGTCATATAGATTCTAGCCAGCAAGGCGTTTAGGGCAGCTGAGGAAATTCCAAAAAACTGAGAGTACTCGGCGTTGGCTGCCAATCCCTGTACTCCCACGAGCTTCGCCGGGTCGATGTCTCGCATTTTTTCGACGCCCACGATCAAGATCGATTTCGCGTGCCCTGATTTTATCATAGAATTTGCAACATGTACTCCGGTAGCTCCCGAGGCACCGGAAGACTCTACAGAGAAAGCTTCCAAATTTTCAAGACCAATTTCGTCCGCTATGAGTGGTCCAAGATTGGATTGCGAAGACGTCAACTCTGAATAAGCATTGGAAACAAGTAATGCGTCTGGTTTGGTCGTGAGTCGATCCAATATTGGTTTACATGCTTCGAAGGCTAGCTCCGAAAGAGATTTTCCCCAATGGTCTGTTACCCTCGTGTAGCCGATATCTGTAACATAAACATCCAATTTGAAACGACGACCTTTCGCTCACGTCTAATATGCCAATCGAGAACGACCCGACTCTAATATCGATCGCAAAAACAGCCGAGACCCCGGCAAAAATTAGCGTCTCAGTTTTTCCCTTAGTTTGCTGTACATTGCGTAGTCAATTCGAGAGCAATTCTCCAAGAGAGTACGTACAGGGACTCCTTGTTTTCTTTTTGCAGGAAGACTTTCCATCGCTTCAAAAATGAAAGCGTCACTTCCTGCTCCTGAACCGAAAGAAGCGAGCATTATCTTGTCTCCTGGACGTGCAATATCGAGAACTGCTGCAAGTCCGAGCGGCGAACTCCCGGAGTAAGTATTCCCGATCACGGGATTTAACAATCCAGTTTCGATCTGTTTCATCGAAAAGCCTAGCCGGGTAGCAGCCTCGACCGGAAACCTGGGATTGGGTTGATGAAAGACCGCAAAAGCAAAGTCAGCCGGTTTCACGTCAAATTCTGCAAACAGGTTCTTCACTGCTGTTTCCACATGATGAAAGTACGCCGGTTCCCCAGTGAACCTGGAAAGATGTTTGGGGTACTTTTCTCCCTGCCGTCTCCAGAAATCTCCGGTGTCAGAAACGTAAGATACACTGCCTAGAATCCTGGCTACTGATTCTTCGTTTGCTTTGCCGAGGACGAACGCCGCGCCACCACTGGCTGCCGTGTATTCCAGATCGTCACCGGGGCGACCCTGAGCGGTGTCCATCGCGATCGCCATGCCATAATCGATCATCCCAGAGCCCACAAGCCCGCTAATAACCTGGACTGCTTCGGTCCCCGCTTTGCAGGCGAACTCAAAATCAGCAGTTAAGGCTCTGTGACACCCCAAGGCTTGGGCGACGATAGTCCCTGTTGGTTTCACAGCATAGACTTTCGACTCCGTTCCCACGAAGATCGCCCCCAGTTCTGATGTCACTCCTGCCATCGAAGAGGCTATTCTGGCGGCTTCTACAGCCATGGTTGTGGTATCTTCATCGATTGAGGCTACTGCCTTCTCACGGTTGGGCCCAGCCCCGCCACCATGCCACACTCGAGCGATCTCGGCAGTTGGTAATCTGTAGAAGGGGATGTAGGCACCATACCCTTCAATTCCTATGGGAATTTGGCTTTTCAATTGAAAAATTTAATCTGGGATTGAGCGTAAATAAACAGGATAAGAAGCAACCCAACTGCTTACGTCGATTGCCGAAGACCACGGATTCAGAAGTCTAGACAGATTTTACCTGCTTGACAACTGGGGGTCGTGCTTTCTTCAGAACTCGGTATCCGCATATGCATTTTATCTCAGGCAACTGAGAGAGCTCATCGGCCGTAACCTTGCTCCCGCACCTTACACACTCGTAAATGACTCCACCGAAAACCTTGCTCTGGGAGTCTGGACCTTCAATAGTACTCATCGTTGAATCGCGACCGAAGCTCATTCGCTCTTTTGCCTTATTTCTCTTCCTCTTGGCCCTCGCCTAACTCCAATCTCAGCAAAACTGCTTAAAGTGCATCTTGGAAATCTCGAAATCGGGTCCAGTTTGAACCATACTTCCCGTGCCGCTACTGATCTGGAGGACCGACTTTTCTGGATTCCAAAGGAATCGGAGATCAAAGATGCCCTCACAACGGATGTGTACTTCCAATATGCTGTTGAGGCTTTGGAGTACGCCGGCATTAACCCGCGGGTCACGATGGAAGTATACACGAGAAAGACTCCCTTTGCGGAAAACTGGGCTGTGGTTTGTGGAATCTATGAGGTAGCGAAGCTTCTGGAGGGCCTACCGGTAGATGTTGACGCGATGGAAGAGGGCGAAGTCTTCCTTACAGATCCAGAACTTGCCATGTACGAGCCTGTCTTGCGCATCTCCGGAAAATATACTGATTTCGCCAAGTACGAGAATCCCATCTTGGGATTTCTGTGTCAGTCCAGCGGAATCTGCACGAAATCCGCTAGGGTTGTCCTTGCCGCGCAGGGAAAAACCGGAATGAGTTTCGGAACTAGACGGGCGCACCCAGCGCTAGCTGCAATGGTGGAGCGGAGTTCCTACATCGGCGGATTGGATAGCGTATCCAACGTCTTGGGAGCTAAGTTACTTAAGAAAGAAGCCGCAGGGACGATGCCCCACGCGTTCATTCTCTGCGTAGGGGACGAGGTTAGGGCATGGGAGATTTTTGATGAAGCGATCTCGAAGCAGGTCCCAAGAATCGTTCTCGTGGATACTCTAACCGACGAGAAAGTGGCTTCCATTCGAGCTCTTGAAACACTGGGTCCCGACCTTTACGGTGTGCGCTTGGACACTCCGTCTTCTCGACGGGGAGATCTGAAGAAGATCGTTCAGGAAGTCAGATGGGAGTTGGAAATTCGGGGGGGCAAGAAGGTCAAAATTTTCGTAAGCGGGGGGCTGGACGAGGCAGAAATTGTAGCCCTCCGCGATTGGGTGGACGGTTTCGGTGTAGGGACGAGTATCTCTACTTCCGCGGTAATCGACTTTGGGGGAAAGATCGTGGCTCTCGAAGATCCAGAATCCCGCAAAACTATTCTGCGTGCCAAAAGGGGAGATCTAGCAGGCGTAAAAAACGTGTTCAGAGATCTTTCGACCTTTACCGATGTAGTCACTCTTCAAAAAGAGCCTCCCTCTAGCAAATATCACTCGCTGCTCCAACCTCTAGTCAGAGATGGCAAAATTGTGAGAGACTTCATTTCACTCGATGATCTCCGCAAAAGAACTGTGCACACCGTCAGCCAAATCAGCAAAACCGCACCCAAGATTCTCGTCCGCTGATCCGTTGAGAGCAAAGGCCGTAAAGTTTAATCTCTTTAGAGTTTAGGGCTATCGCGGGAAAACATCGTGTATCTTCACTTCGCTGCGCTGGTCAAATCGGTTTTTCTTTCATCGAATGCACAACTTGATCCTGTGCTAGGTGTCATTGCAGCGATCGCCTTTGCTGGGATTGCGATCATCTTCGTAGCCCTGAAGAAACAGTAGTCTACCGCTAGCGCACTGATCGGCGTGTTATACTCGCAATGCTAACGCGAGGTATCTATGATGAAAAGCACAGGATCAGGTACCTGGGCCGGTCGGGATTTTCTCCAGCTTGCATTCAGCTAGCGAATGAAAAGAGAATCAAACGGACTTCGAATCATGTTCTCTTTGTTAAGAAGGAGTGGACCGGCTGGGATTTGAACCCAGGACCCCCACCATGCCAAAGTTACCGGGATTGAAAGCTTCTCAATTCCCCGTGGTATCCTACCAGGCTTTCCGAAGTGGAAGGAACTTCTCTAGACGACCGGCCCTTTGTGTTCTCCAAATCCCCCTTCGATGAGCTATTAAGTATAATCCAACGAAAACATATTTTTGAAATTTTTTATCCTCCAGATTTTTGGAGGAAGCTGGATTCATGTGAGAGATCTATACAAGATCTTGAAGAATCTTTAATCGAGTGGTTGGCGGGATCGAAATTGGAAATGAGGATCGCCAGAGATCCTTGGGCTGTCTCGCGTGTCTTGGTCGTTTTGCTCTTCATGGTAGTTTTGATCGCGACTATAGCTACAGTTTATTTTCTGATGGGAACGACTATGGATTCCGGTAATTCAACAAGTGGCACATCTCAA
This sequence comes from Nitrososphaerales archaeon, assembly GCA_030043455.1. Next base: position 8,585 of record JASHXQ010000119.1, read on the forward strand.
GTTATTGAGTTGACTTCGCCTGGGGTTTCCGGATATCTCCGCATGAGCCTTGACTTCCCTAATACTATAATCGCTTCACCCGACCTGTCTTGGATCAATTACTCTGTAAGCTTTCTAGCTGTGGCCGAGACGCCTCAATCCTTTTCTTTAACTGTTAACACTCCGCACGAATTGATTGGTCAATTTTCAGAAAGAACCTTGACAGTAGGAACCGGGGAATTCAACGATACACTGCAGCTGGGATCTTCGCCCAATATGTTACCGGGAAATTACCGGATAGGAATCAGTGCTGACAGTGGCGGTTCGAATTTGTCTGCATCGTTAACCGTCCAAGTACTGAAGTATTTGGTGGTCACCATCGGGACATCTTTTGTTCCCCAAAACTTGACAGTCGTTCAAGGCAATTCGGTGACTTGGCTTAGGCTCAATGGAATCCTTAGTCAGTCAGACGATGGCTCCCACGATGTGGATTTTTCCAGCGGGATCTCTACAGTATCCCCGACCTTGGCTCAATTTCAGTCTTGGAGTTACAATTTCACTCAAACGGGAAATTACAGCTACTATTGCAAGTATCATCCATTCATGACTGGGGACATTATCGTGATTTCTTCGAGCTAAAGATTTGAATTCTTCAATTGCTCTAAAATAAAGAGACACCTGATGCAAAAGTAGAGGCCTTTGGTTCACAAAATTCCGAGGAAGATCTTTCTCTAACCGAATTAAAAATTTGAAAAAACGGATATTGGTTTATTAACAAACCTAGGAAAATCAGGCTTTCGCGAGCGGCGATCGTCTAGACGCAAGTTGTTTTTCTCGTGTGCTATCGAAATTCAATATGCGGGAAATCCTGGTCTAGGACATCAGCCTGCCAATTTCCACTTCTCGAAAAAAGTGGCGAAGCAGTGCGCTGGTAACCCGGGTTCGAATCCCGGTCGCCGCATTTTTTGAATAGTCAAGGAAGCTACATCAGAAATCGTCGCCTAATGGATCAGCACCCAGATCTTTTTTTGTAACGATCTTCGCTGAGATCCCCGACAACGACCGTCAAATATTAAATATCACAAATTGAGGATTGGGCTTGTTAGTGTAGTCCATAATGGTCGAACTTTCTGCTCTCGACTTTAAGCCGAAGCCAATCGACGGAGATTTTCTTTCAAAGCCCAATGAATATCCGGTGACCGGGACGCATGAAGGACACGATGTTAGAGCGGAGGGAATTCAGAGGATGGATGCGAATGGGAATCCTTACCCTACCTCCTTTGGGATTCATGGCACATGGGTTGCGGTTGACTGGGAGTCCTGCATTGCAGATGGACAATGCTCCGATGTCTGCCCAGTAAATGTATTCGGATGGTTCTTGCGCGGCGATGGTCAGGGGGGTTCTGGCAATGACGTAAAGATTCAGGAAGGTTCCGAGCAATGGCAGCAGTTCAGAACTGACAAGATCGATCCCATAAGGGAAGCCGATTGCATATTTTGCATGGCTTGCGAGACTGTCTGCCCTACCGTGGCAATCAAGATCACGCCAAAGTAGCTACAGTAAGAGTCCGGCTTTCAGCCTACTTTCTAGGCTGTTCAACTGCACCACCTCCTCGTTTCCGGAGGTCATCCACTTTATTTTGACAGAGTTGGAGGCAAGTTCCTTTTCCCCTAGTATTATGACGGCCTTTGTACCCGCTGAAGACTGCGCCTCCAGAATTCTCCGGAGAGTTCGTCCACCTAGCTCTGATTGGGCTGCTAGCCCTGAAGCGCGCAACTGGGCGGCGATCGAAGTAGCCTTCAGACGAAGTACGGGATCTCTTCCCACTGCTGCAACGAACACATTATCCGATTGCTTTCTTGCAAACTTGACGGCAAGAATCGCTCTTTCGACCCCACCGGCAACTCCTGTGGCTCCCAAATCAGGACGGCCGTAAATTGCAGGCAGGGAATCGTATCGGCCACCTCCGCAAAGGGATCCAAGCTTAGGGTTGTCTTTGTCAAAGGCTTCGAAAACCATGTCTGTGTAGTAATCGATGCCTCTGACTATGCTCAGGTCCAATTCCACGTCGTCTATACCCCTACAGTGCAAAGAATCGATGATTGACGGGAGAGTTCCGGCATCTATTTTGTTCTCGGAAAGGGCTTCCGAGACCTTGGAAGTATCACCTGCTAGACTCACAAAATCGACCAATCTTTGAAATTGTTCCTTGGAAAAACTCCTGGAATATTCGTCGGCGATTTGGTCTAAGGGCTTTTTTGCAATCTTGTCGACCGCCCTCATCGCATCAAGGATTGCTCCCTCCCGATCTAGCTGCAACGATTTCCGGATGAAAACTTCGAGAATCTTCCGTGAGCCCATTGAAATTCTAGGGTTGGCACCAAGCTTTCGAAACAATCTGGAAGAAAATTCTATGACCTCGGCGTCGGCTTCCGCATTGGAGGGACCGAATAGCTCAATGTCCCACTGGTAGAACCACCTGTATTTTCCGTACTGCGGCTCGTCGTACCGCCACACTGAACCGAAGGACCCAAGCCACATTGGCGGACTCAGCTCTCTCCTCGATGTCACATAACGGGTAATTCCCACAGTGAGATCGAATCGAAGGCCGAGCTCCCTATCACTCTTATCTTTGAAGTAGTAGAT
>JASHXQ010000120.1 GCA_030043455.1 Nitrososphaerales archaeon
AATCGTCGATGGATAAAGTCGTTGGGGAGGATGAAGTACCTGAGCTGGAAGAACTCGCCGTTGTCGTAACGGAAGACGATGTAAGAGAAGCGGAGGCCGATAAAGTACTGGAGGAGGAAGAAACGGAGGTTGAACTTATGGAGGTTGATGGCTGCGAAACGGAAGAAGACGTGATTGTGGGAGAACTTGAAAGCGTCGACGACGACTGACTCGTCAAAGAAGTAGAGGAGCTACGAGTGCTGACTGCATAAAATCCTGCAGCAGCGATGATTATTATTACTATGACGACTATTCCAACCATCGCGCCCCTGCCAAGGGCGCGTTTTATCCTAGATTTTCGAGACGACATCCGGAGTCCGAACTTGAGTTGTGGATAAAGCCTCTTGTTTTCAATTTTATCTCAGATCTTGTGCGATGGCTAGGCCAGAATTAGTCAAGTCAGTCTTAGCTGCGAGTTAATGATCGTGAACCTAGAACCAATTAGGATTCATTGGTTAGACCGCATTCATGTCAAGATTCACTCTAAATCGCGGCCTCGCCATTGCGGGGTTCATAATTTTACTAGTTATTGGTATTTTGATGATTCTAAGTTGAAATGAAATTCGACGATCGGACTGTCGCAAGAGGGAAAGGGAGGCTATGTGCGGCCAGAGCCCGGTAGGCCCCCCGGCAGAACTGTTGAGGCTGTTATTAATTGAATCCGCAGTCTAAAAGTTGCTTCAGTTATCTTTGGGATTAATGGAAACCTTGAGAGCGACTTCAATAACAAATCCCCCTTTGGAACTCTTGGCTACTGAGAATTTGTAATCTTCAATGCTTGCATCCACGCTCTCCAAGTACTTCTGAATCTCGTTCCCGTAATTCGAAATCTGCTCCTTGATCGTGTCGATCGACGTGCTTACCTTTTCTGTGGCCATTTGGGAAAATCCTTTCTGTTATTTTTTGATAGGGACTATCTAAAAAAGATGATTTACTTTGGTCCTCTAGCCACCATAACAAGGTTCCATAACTTTCCAATCAGATATTCGTAAATCCGATTCCAAAACAAACTGACTTCCGAATCGATAACATGGAAAGACTCGAGCGTCCCCGAAAAAGCGATTCTGAGAAAATTAATTAGGGCGCCCATACTGAAGAATTCGTTCGGAAAGTGAGTATGGGGTTGTCCAGATTTGAACTGGAGACCTCCAATGAGCCTCATTCGCTTACCAGCTGAAGAGTCCGCCCAAGGGTGGAATGCTAACCAAGCTACACCACAACCCCAGAGAGAATTTCAGAGGCTGAAAAATAGCAATATTAGTCTTATCGGGCAAGGAACAATAATTATCTTCAATCATATTTCCAAGGAGAGGCCGTCGGAAGCTACTTTCACCTCCGGAAATTCCTTACTCGCCTCTTTCAACATGAGGTCTGGAGTTTCGTTTTCATCGCTAACGTGGGTTAAGATGAGTTTCCGGGCATTCGCCGCTTTTGCAGCGATGGCAGCTTGGAGAGCAGTGGAGTGTTTGGGGGGCTTGGCAAGTTCCAGATCCTTGTGCAAGAAGGTGGCTTCGTGAACGAGAAGATCGGCGTTCTCTCCCAAGCTCTTCAACGCTTCGCATAGCATGGTATCTCCGGTGTAAGCTAGGACCTTCCCGTCTGGGCAGGTCACTCGGTACCCAATGCAAGGTACGGTGTGCTCCATTTTGAACGTGGCCGCTGAATAGCCACTAAACTTGATCGTCTGTCCCGGCTCCACTTCGATGAGCTCGATCTTGAAATTTCTCTTGGAGGCTACGTTGGTGATTTTTTGAACGGTAGCAAAGTATTCTTTCAAACCGGGGGGTCCATAGACCTGCAGATCGAACTTTCTCTTCCGAATGCCCATTGTCTCGATAATCTGCGTAAGGCCTGTAACGTGGTCCGAGTGGTAGTGAGTGATCAAAATGTCACTCACGGCATTGACATTTGCACCGTACTTCAACAGTTTATTCAAAGCCCCGTCGCCACAATCAAGAAGCACCATCCCCGCATCTTTTTCGGAAAGGCCGATGCAGGCAAAACCCCGGTTGACGCTGGGAATCGCGGCCGAGGTACCGTAGAAGAAGATGGAGGAACCTGACAAAGTGGCGAGACAACACTTCCGTCGGAAACCGTAGAAAAGGAAAGCTGATGGGATTACTTTGCAGATTTCGAAGACTTGGGTTTTTCGACCAGTCCGTCATTGGCCAAGGTGTACCCGTTTTCTTTTGCCCAGAGTCGCAGAAGATCCACCGAGAGCAGGATGTCTTCTTCCATGGCCATGCGATCCTCTTTCTCCAGCTCTTCCTCCATGCGCGCCTCCATGAAAGTGGAGCCGTTGATTTCCTCCACGTTGATCGATCGATTCAGGGTCTTCGAAAAAATGGAAAAGTCCAAGAGTTTCTTCTTGGGGTTTGCCACTATCTTCAGGGAGATCATATCCCCCGATTCAACGCTGATTTCGGTAGGATTGTTTTGGACGACAGTCAAAGAGCTCCCCAGTAGCTTGTGCTGTAGGTACTGGAAAAGGTCGGGGTTCGAGGCGTCTATCTCTTGGCTATCTGACAAAGAACCACTTCTTGAAACCTACGGAAGCAGTGGGCCTTCAATGACCCTCAGCGTTATAATAGTGTCTGGAAATTTCGCTAACTGAAGCGAGGAAATTTCTGGCCCAAGCTTTTGCGCATTAATGCCCCAGAGTACCATTTGTCTTGACGGCTGCCACGGTCGCGGGGGGCGCGGGAGATACAACTTTGGAACCATTGGCTTTCTCCTCATGATGATTGTGGTTCTCTTGTTGCGGTTTTGTATCCAATCTTGTCTGGGACGGGGGCGAAACCGCAGGCAGGAAATCCTTTTTCCATAACGTGTCCGGAACGCCCTGCGCCTTGTTGGCGTATCGGGCCAGGGTGAAGAGAAAGTCCGACAGACGATTCGCGTAAGCAAGAATGTTGGGATCCACTGGTTCTTGCGCAGACAGCGCGACTATGCTCCTTTCGGCACGCCTAGCTACGGTACGCGCTAAATGCAAACGAGCAGAAAGGTCTGTGCCATAGGGGAGAATAAACGCCTTGATGGGTTGCACTTGCTCGTCCATATGATCGATACATTTTTCCAAGTACTCCACGTCGGAGTCCTTCACGGCGTAGTTTGGATCGTTTATTCCCGAGAGGGTTGCCCCGACAGAAAATAGCTTGTTCTGCACTGTTTCGAGAACCGAGTCGATAAAGTTCAGAATCTCTCTCGATCCCGATGACCCTTCGCTGATGTAAGATCGGGCGATGCCAATCGCCGCGTTCGTCTCGTCCACATCCCCGTAGGCAGCTACCCTGAGATTATCTTTGCGCACCCTCTTGCCTCCGAAGAGGCCTGTTTCGCCTTTATCCCCGGTCTTTGTGTAGATTTTCAATATCCAAAATCAGATTTGTTATTCTCTAGTGCGTCAGCCTTTCAGTTTGCAAAAGTGACATATGGCTTTTGTGTAGCGGAAATTAGTGTCAGCTCAACAAAAGTTCCAGAGATAAACATCCTTGGAAAAAATCATCTGCGAATAGTTTAGTGCGGCCGCATTGCTTTTGACCTGTATCTAAATTTTATCAGCAACAGATTTTTCATCATTCAAAAAATTCTCAAATTATAGAGATTCGAAGCTACAAGCGTGTTGGGGATTTGTTAGAGGAAAAAAATGATTTGAAAATCACCCGGGCTCTGGTTTCGGTTTATGACAAGACCGGTCTATCAGAATTCGGGTCGGTACTGAGAAAGTACGGCGTCGAAGTAGTGGCTACCGGGGGTACAAGGACGGCTCTGGAAAGTTCCGGAATCACAACAGTGGCGTTGGAGAAAGTAGGGCATTTTCCGGAGATGCTCGATGGAAGAGTGAAAACCCTCCAGCCCGAGATTTTTGCAGGGATCCTCGCAAGGAAATCCAGCCCAGACCATATGCAGCAGCTCTCCTCTCAGGGGATTCGTCCCTTTGACATGATCGTGTGTAATTTCTACGCTTTCGAAGCGGCCGCCGACCGTGCCGGAGTGAAGGAAGAGGAGCTAATCGAGCTTATTGACATCGGAGGCCCTTCACTTGTGAGGGCCTCGGCGAAGAATTTTGAAAGTGTGTGTGTCGTTCCCTCGTCCAAATTGTATCCGGAGATATCCACCGAGCTGGATTCTTCCGGAGGGAAAGTCTCCTTACAAACTCGCAAGCGAATGGCGCTGAAAGCGTTCGAAATCGTATCGGCCTACGATACAGCCATCTATGCCACCCTCAGCGGCAGGATGTTCCCAGAGAAATCTTTTCCGGATTCATTCTATCTCTCTTCGACGGGGTTTGAGGTCCCGAAGTACGGAGAGAACCCCGATCAAAAGGCAATGATCTACGCGATAAACGGAGTGAAGGGAGGAATCCCTGAATGGACTCAGCTCTTTGGCGAGACTCGGTCTTACAACAACCACCTGGATGTAGCCTCCTCTTTTGAGATCCTCGAAGGCTTTGAAGGCACCCCCGCCGCCGCCACCGTAAAACACGGGCAGATCTCCGGCTTTGCTTTTTCAACCTCTCTCGCGGATGCCTATCGCCTAGCTCACGCCTGCGATCGAGAAGCAGATTTTGGAAACACGACGGTGTTCAATCGAGTGATAGACGTTGAGACCGCCAAGCTCGTCGGCAAGAATGAGGGAGTGGATGACGATTCGGTGTACACGGAAATAGTTCTGGCGCCTGGCTACGAAAAAGAAGCCCTAGAGATTTTGAAGGCGAAGCAAAAAAAGAAAATCCGGCTCGTCCAGACCACGAAAGGCTCCACCTTTCCCTACGATGTAAGGGTAACACAGGGGCTAGTGCTTGTCCAAGATGTTCCAGATTACAACAAAAAATTGGATCCCACACGGTTGACAGTAGAAACGAAAGCGAGACCCAGTCTCGCGGACACATCTATTCTTCTGGGCTTGTGGGAGCTAGCAAGACGAGTGGAGTCCAATGCCATCGTGGTGGGAAGTGGAGAGACCGAACCGGGCGATCCTCGCAAATTAGCTAAACTTTGGACCCTAGGCGTGGGCAGTTTTCGTAAGAGGAACGGGGCGACACGGATCGCTCTCTATAATGCCGGAACCCGGACCAAGGACGCCTATTGCGCTTCTGATGGCTTTTTTCCCTTTCCCGACAGTGTGGAAATGCTGGGCAAGGCGGGGATTCATGCTGTCATCCAACCTGGAGGATCCATCAGCGACAAGAAGGTTGTGGAGGAATCGGACCGCTTTTCGATGCCCATGCTTTTTACTCACGAGCGAGCCTTCAAACATTGACTCGGGTTCTTTCGCAAAATGAGCTAAGATATCTTGAGAGTGCTAGAGTGGCAAGGCTGGCGACAGTCGACCGGGAAGGTTCAATCCATATTGTTCCGATCGTCTTTGCTAATTTGGGGCAGAGAATCTATTTCGTCGTGGACCGGAAGAAAAAGACTGGCAAACCACTGAAACGAATCCGAAATCTTTCCGAAACGCACAAGGCTACGCTTTTGTTAGATCATTATTCTGAAGATTGGCGGAAACTGTCCTTCCTTCTTCTCGACTGTTCCGCGCAGATTTTGGGTTCTGGATTTGAGTTGGCGGAGAAGGAGAGGGCTGCCAAGAGATTCAAAGAAAAATATCCTCAATATGGACGAGGAGATTACTTTCCGAAAAAGCTGGACGAAGCCATTTTCGTCCGCTTGGAACCCAACAAAGCAGTGTTTTGGCAGAATCTGCGCAGAACTTCAGCCTAATATAGCAAGCCTTGACCTCTCTGATCCTGATATAACTCATGAGCACCGTTCAGGCGAAAAAATATGCGCATCCGGAAGTCCTCGTTGACACCAACTGGGTGAATGATCATCTTCGTGACCCCAATGTGAGAATTGCTGAGGTAGACTATGATCCAACTGTGAACTATAACCAAGGGCATGTTCCGAATTCTATTCTTTTTGACTGGAAGAAAGACATCAACGACCCGGTCAAGAGAGACATTCTGAGCAAAGCGCAGCTGGAAGATCTATTCGGCAGAAACGGAATCTCCAACGGTACGACCTTGGTCCTTTACGGTGATTTCAACAATTGGTTCGCGGCTTTCGCGTTCTGGGTGTTCAAGTACTATGGCGCGAATGATGTTAGGTTGATGAATGGTGGGAGGAAAAAGTGGATCGAGGAAGACAAGCCCGTGACGAAAGATGTTCCTTCCGTATCGAGGGCTGAGTTTAGGGCTTCCGCCCCCGACGAGTCGATCAGAGTATACCTGGACGACGTGAGAAAGGCAGTGGGATCAGGAAATATTGCGCTAGTGGATGTGCGCAGTCCGAAGGAATTCTCAGGTGAAATTCTGGCTCCCCCGGAATACCCGACTGAGCATGCTCAGCGTGGCGGTCATATCCCTGGTGCGAAGAATATCCCGTGGGCCCAAGCGGTAAATGACAACGGGACCTTCAAAGCAGTAGAAGAACTGGAAAACCTGTACAAACCCAAAGGAGTAACGCCGGACAAAGAGGTGATCGCGTACTGCCGGATAGGAGAAAGGTCCTCGCATTCGTGGTTTGTCCTAAAATACCTCCTCGGTTATCCCGATGTGCGGAACTACGATGGTTCTTGGACGGAGTGGGGAAACCTAGTTCGCTCTCCAATCGAGAAGTAGTTTCTTAATTTTTTCAACGACCGGATAGATACCGGTCGTGTCCCCTCTTGTTTTCGTGTCTCACTCAGGATTTTCTAACGATGAAGTGGTATAGGTTCTCTTCTTTTCTTGACTCTACGATTTCATTCCCGGTTTGCATCGACCACCGGACGAGTTCGATGTCTGCCGTCGGATCGTCAGTCACCAGATGAACTACGTAACCAGACGACTTGTCCTCCAAGACCTCCGACAAGTTCGCAAGAGTGGTGATACATTCCGTCCCGATGGAAAGCATCTCCTCATCGGGAAGCAGCTTGAAGCAGTGGATGCGTAGCTCTTTGATTCTCTCAAGAAGTTTTTCTCTCGCCGTAGAGCCGTACAGTAGAGAGTGTAGAGAGCTTTCTTCGAATGTGTCGTATTGAGCGATCCATGTCGTGTACGGGGCTCTCCAGAGAGAGGTTGTGTCTGAGGTTAAACTTTCGTTCATCCGCCAAATCGTCCCTTTCACGGGTGATCGGAGAGTACCGAAGTACTTTATCGATTCGATCGTTGCTAGGCTTTGGCCCTTTTGCACAACACTTGCTTCACGAAACTTTATCGTGGAAATCTTCCGGGCGACAAATACCAAAATGCTTGTCACGCCCATGACTCCGATCTTTTTTTCGGACTCTTCGGAGAGCTTAAACCAAACATCATTTTCAACATCATAATACCGATCGTCCGGGAACTCGCAGTAATCGACGTTCATATTGACGCTGTCCGGAAAATAGATCTTCTCTTATGTTCGAGAACTCCGCCTAATTAAGAAAGGGATTCGTGCTGAAGTCCGTCTGGGAGTCTTACAAAAGATCCAAAGACGATCTTAGAACCCTTAATAGCTATGCTATACTTCCCGGGAATTCATGAAGGACGAAACTAGAGACTATCTCGTTCAGGAGATGGGTAGGGTACACGAGGTTTTTCAGACGCTGGATCGTTATGACCCCGCGTTAGCGGACTCGCTTGCGTCGTTGCGCCGACACGCTATTCCGGGACTCA